>JALSTF010000091.1 GCA_026983895.1 Sulfurovum sp. | reverse complement strand
GCCACCAAAAAGTCCGAACACCACCTCATCGATCCCAAGACTGCATCACAGGGAAAAGCCTTTGTCTCCGTCTCTCTTTTTACAGAGGGGAACAACAGCAAGATAGATGCCTATGCCACCGCTGTTTCAGTCATGCCAAAAGAGAAAGCATTGGCGTTTTTGAAAAAACATACAGAGATCGGCTACGTAATCGTCGAACCCGACGGGAACATTCTCTTCGGAAACCTGAAGAAGTTTTTGGAGATTACATGGGAGTGAGCGTAATAAAAAGGTGGATAAATCCACCCTACATCTTTTAAATTAGATATTTGTAATTTATGGTAGGGTGGGTTTACCCACCACTCATCAAAGCGAGACCGCCACAATCCCCAACAAAAGCAAAAACATTCCTACGAATAAGAACATGGAAAGCAGTTTGATCCATCCCGAAACGACAAACCCTAAACTGATAGTCCCGTAAGAAAAAATATTAAAAAGCAGAAAGACAAACAGCAGCATAGAAATGATCAACGAAGTTCTTTGTGAGATTTTGGTTGAGAAGAGCATAAAGTGTGCTACAACAAAAAGCAGTGCACCCATGGAGAACATATGCGGTGTGGTGACTTCCATGAAGTGCTGCAGGCTCTTCGGTTCCGGTGAGGAAAGTATCTTCTGCACTGTTGCCATAATACCTCCTGAACCAGACAAGCCCAGAGAAAGAAGAAAAAGCCAGACACCTGTCGCCAAAATGAAGACTGTGTAAAGCAGCATATAGCCGATGGGAATATGATAGAGGGAAAGATTTTTCATTTGAAATTCAATCTTCGGAAGATCATGAACGAGACAACGAATGCAAGTGTATGCCAGACAAAGAAAGTGACTTCCCACAGATAAACGAATACCTCGGGTCCAAAGTATGCCAGGAGTAAGGAAATCGGGCTCGTGATACCCAAAAGGAGCAGCGTATGCACCGTCACCCTCAACATCTTTGTTTTTTCATGCAGGCGTATGTAAACTGACGTAAGTATCAGCAGTGCAAACATTGTCATGAAGAGGTCAATATGCACCTGTAAAAGCAGAGAGTCTATGAGTATAGGTTCTTCAAAGGTTTCGGCATTGCCGTACAACGTGCTGTGTATGCCTGCTATATCTGAGCCTATGACATAGGAGTGCAATACCATATCCATGACAAGGTAAAGCACTATGGCAAAGACCACCGAGCCCATCAGGTAGGCAAGCAGCCTTGAATGGGCAAGGTCTTTGGTGACAAGAAATTTCATTTAATGCTTCTCCCTGATAATTTCGACCAGTGCTCTTGCTATCCGTGCTCCGTCGGAGATATTCCTGGCTGAAAGCGTAGCGCCGCTGATGGTCGGGATGTCCTTCCCCATTTTCAGCGGTGCGGCAGGAGACTGTTCCCGGAACTGCCCCATCCAGGTCTCGTTGGGGATATACTCCGGCGGTTCGCCGAACGCCATGATCTCGGTGAACTTCAGTGTACCCGAAGGAGTGAAGCCATAGAGTACCGTCGCCATTTTCGTTCGCACTTTCCGGCTTATCAGCACTCCGTATCCTATTGTTTTACTGCTGCTTTTTACAAGATAGTACCGATAGATCCTGCTCTTTACAGCCGCTTTTGCCAAAGACTGAACCTTTTGGTGCTGGGCTTTGGTCAGAATGAGCTGCTTCGCCTCGATGGTACTTACTGAATGGAACGAACTTTTGATCACCCGTTCCACTTTGGGATTGGTCTGCGCAAAGAGCCCCTGTATGCAGAGACTTACTCCAAACAATGCCATGGCCATTTGTTTTTTGAAATGCATATGCTACCTTTTTAGAATACGAACCCAAGGCCGACCGAAAAGATATTTTCGTCCACATTGTTGACCTTCTTCATCGCATAATCGGTTTTGAGCACTACCTGATCGACAGGAAAGAAATTCGCTCCTATCGTGACGATCTCTGTTTTGTAACGCGCTTCGTTTAGACCGTCGACTGTCTTCTCAACCGGATTGTAGTTCTGATACTGCACGAAAAGCGGCACGTTATACTCCAGTGCCGCCAGACTTCCCACATCGTAGGAGAGGTTGGCATAGTAACCGCTTCCTTTCTTTACAGTACCATCACCGATCTTCTCCGCGCCGTCAAGTGTCGTCTGGGTATAGAGTCCGTACGCCTTGAAGGCACCTGCTTCATACGAAGCATGCAGATCGAACATCGTCGCACTGAGACCGGAAATATTCTGTATAGTATCTCCCGGTTGAGGATCCTTCAGGTTCGACGCGCTGCCATAATAGAATGATGCTCCGAGCAGCAGGCCGTTGACACCCGTGTAGTCCACCCTCGCAACAAATGCCGGTGCATAAGCAGCATTCTTGCTTGACCCCTGTTGCCCGTCTCGTATCCAGCTTCTGGCGGCGTTGGCCGTTTCTTCATTGTTCAGATTCAATGCATTGATCATTCCTGCTGTATATTCGATTCCCGTTGCACCGAAACGCCCATAGACCAGTACACCTGTCTCATGCCAGGTACTCGGAATCAAGTATCTCTCCACCTCCGGCCGTTGTACTGTATTGAAGAGAATGGGTTCATGCCTAAGATTGATGAGCCCCATCGGTACCAGAAGGTTCCCCACTCTTAAGTTCGCCTCTTCCCTCCAGAGAAAGTCAAGGTACATGAACTCTACGACCACTTCTCCGCCGTCTTCCGCATTGGCTCCATATTCATACTCTATCTCGGCATTCAGGATCACACTGTCCGAGAACCTGTACCCAAGGTAGGTCACAAAACGGTAGACATTGGTGTAGTCGTCGCCATTGTCCGGGTTTGCATAGTACATCTCGCCATATCCTCCGATCGCAAGCGGGTTTTTCGAATAATACACCTTCGATGCTGCCGAGCCCATCCCGTTATAGGACTGATCCGTATCTACCAGTGTAAAACCGCCTGTCTGTGAAGCGAGCACCTCTTCACCCAGTACCTTGTTCTGTTCTTCAAGTGCTGTGACCCTCTCTTCAAGGGTCTCTGCTTGTGTACCTACTGCCAGAACAGTGGTCAAGTTCAGTATTGTAATTATTTTTTTCATTATTTTTCTTTAAAATTTTGATATCAATTATTGATTTTGTAATTTAACATAATTTATCTTGTACTTTCTTTATATTGATAATTGTTTTCATTAAAAAGTAATCGTCTATTTATCCTATATGCGATAAAATATTGTTTTCTATTAGATGTAAATTCACATCATACTTATAAATTTCAAAGGATATTTTTTGATCAGAAAATGTTTATTCCCTGCAGCAGGTTACGGCACCCGTTTCCTCCCCGCGACCAAAGCCACCCCCAAAGAGATGCTTCCCGTTCTCACCAAGCCGCTTATCCAATATGGTGTTGAAGAGGCCCTTGAGGCAGGCTTGACCACGATGGCTATTGTCACCGGCAGGGGGAAACGTGCCATTGAAGACCACTTTGACATTTCGTATGAACTTGAACACCA
>JALSTF010000090.1 GCA_026983895.1 Sulfurovum sp. | reverse complement strand
TGGCGGGAGGCCACTCCGGGGTTGATATTGATAAGGGGATACCCTCCGCTATCAAAGTACTGGGTGGCTACCTGGCAAAGAACGGTGTGACACAGTTGGCAAGCCTCTATGCCGGAGAACGCCGTAGTTCCATTCCAGCCAATGCCGTGGCTATTGTGCGAAGTGCAAAAATTCTCAAAGACAAAGGAGAGGTTACGGTTCGAAAACTCAATGAAGAACCGATGGTCCTGAGCGAGGGAGAGAAGATCATCACACTCATCGATTCTTTTCAACAAGGAGTCAGAAAGATGAACTCGGAACTCGGTATCCCCGATGTGAGCATCAATCTTGCCATCATCAACGTCGACGAGAAGGGCGGCATACAGATAGAAACAAGTGCGCGGGCGATGGATGCTGACTCGTTGGAAGCGCTTACGGAAGAGACCGTGGCATTTTTCAGTACCTACGGTTTTGAAAGCAGGGTGGAGGACAAATACCCTGCATGGAAACCAGATGTAACAGACTTCACCAGACTGGTCGATGCGAAGATGAAAGAAGTGTTCGGAAAAAGCAGGCTGATGGCGATCCATGCCGGCCTGGAGTGCGGTGTCATTGCCGAGAAATACCCGAAGATGAAGTTCGCTTCTATCGGCCCGACGATCCGCTATCCGCATTCAACCAGGGAGCGTGTGAAGCTGGATTCTGTGGAAAATATATTTACCGTGCTGGACAGAGTCATTCAATCAGTTTAAATGATGCATAAAATTAATACTGTTTAAGATAAAGAGGAGTAAAATTTAAAAATACACTGAACTGAAGGACATATATGAAAACTATTTTCCAGGACTTGGATTATCTGAAGAAAAACGTAGAGGACAAAAAAGCTGACAAGATCGTAAAAGAGCTTGAAAAGAACTTTCATCTGCTGAAAACAAAAAGCGGACTTACGCAGCTGATGAACAAAAAAAAGCTTGCAAAGATTACCCGAAATGTTGAGTACGAAGAAGAGTTGAAAGAGTTGCAGGTGGAACTTATCAAACTGCAGAACTGGGTCTATGACAACAACAAGCGTGTGATGATTATTTTTGAAGGGCGTGATGCAGCCGGGAAGGGAGGGGCAATCAAACGTTTCACCCAGTATCTCAACCCCAGAAAGTTCAGGGTCGTTGCGCTGCAAAAACCTACGGAGGTGGAGACGGGACAGTTCTACTTCCAGCGTTATTTTCAGCACCTGCCAAATCCTGGAGAGATCACCTTTTTTGACAGGTCCTGGTACAACCGTGCCATTGTAGAACCGGTGTTTGACTTTTGTACGAAAGAGCAGTATGAAAAGTTTATGAAAGAGGTGCCGGAGATTGAACATGCATTGATCGATGACGGAATCATTTTGATCAAATTCTGGTTCTCCATTACCAAAGAAAATCAGCAAAAACGCTTTAAAGAACGTATGACCAATCCGCTCAAACACTGGAAATTAAGTCCGGTCGATCAGAAAGCACAGGAAATGTGGGATAAAGTGACCTATTACAAAGAAGAGATGTTTTCTCGTTCTCATACCGGATATGCACCGTGGATTATCGTGGACAGTAACGATAAAAAAAGTGCCAGATTGGAATCTATACGCTATGTACTGGCACAGATTCCGTACGAGGGGAAAAAAGATGCAAAGATCAATCTTCATCATGATCCGGAGATCGTTGAGAGATACCACAGACGTACACATAATGAGCATTAGAAAAGATAACTGAACTTTCAATTTGATGCACTTGGATACCTCAGCTTGAATTTGGTCGGAAATAAAGCAAGATTCCAAGCTGAGTATATAAGGTATAATGCTAAAAGGGATAGGAATGGATCATTATCTTTTTGCTTCAAAAATAAAAGATTTGACACTCTTGTATGTAGAAGATGATCCTAAAATACAGGCCTATCTGGCTGAATTTTTAAGGCGATACACCTCAAATCTGCATCTTTCCCAGAGTGCAGAGGAGGGAATGGAGTTGTATGAAAAGATACATCCCGATATCATTCTTCTCGATATCAATTTGCCGGGAAAAAGCGGTATAGACTTTGCCAAAGCACTTCGCAAGTATGACTGCAACACACGCATTGTTATCTTAACAGCCTACACAGATAAAGAATTTTTACTGATCGCAGTGGAACTGAAGTTGACGCGGTATCTGGTTAAACCCGTGACAAGTATGGAGCTCATGGAGGCACTTGGCAAAGCGGCCGATGAATATAGTATGATAAAGCACTCAAGTCTGATCGACCTCGGAGAAGGATTTCAGTATGATCAGGAGAGCAAGATGCTGTATGATGGGGAGCAGCATACCGTAACGCTGCGTCGAAAGGAGATGCAACTTCTGGAGTTTTTCATTGCCCATGCACAGCGTACACTTACGTATGATGCACTGCAGTATGAAGTGTGGCCTGAGAGTATAATGACCAAGGATGCGATACGCGCACAGATACGAAACCTGCGTAAAAAAACACATCCTGGGCTTATCAAAAATATTGCTGCTATCGGTTATAGACTGTATGACGGGGACAATCTGTAAGCGCATCCGACTGGATATTCGTATAAAATAGCGGCCTTCTTTTTTACAAAACAACCATCTTTTTACATAAGGGCACCTTTAAAAATAGGTGATACTCATAACATTTCCAGCTTTTGTCTAGGCTAGGCACTCTTTTGAAGGCCTAGCCGTAGCTAAGGCGAAAAACTATAAATTATCACGCTTTCACAACTCTTACATTACATTCTATTAAAATGTACAAACAAAATAGTATAGACTAGAGGTGCACAGTATGAACAAGAGAAAAACAGCGATCGTTTACAGCGAGGGTTTTTTTGGTGAAATGGATGGCAAAACGGCCAATGGTCTGGTACGCTCATCCGAGATCTATGAGATAATGGGTGTCATCGACAGTACAAAAAGCGGTCAAGATACAGGAGAAGTACTCGATGGCAAGAAAAACGGTATTTTGATCTATAAAAATCTGGATGATGCGATCGAGCATATTGATAAGCCTGTTGAAACCTTTATCTATGGTGTGGCTCCGCTTTCGGGAGATTTCAGCGAAGGTGATATTGGACTGATGGAAAAAGCGATGCGAAAGGGAATGGACATCGTCAGTGGTCTGCATACTTTTTTGACGGACAATGAAGCGTTTATGCAAAAAGCAAAACAGTATGGTATCAAGGTCACGGATGTAAGAAAATTTGCAGATACAAATCTCAAAAGGGTCTTTAGCGGTGATATTTTGAAGGTCAAAGCACCGAGAATCGCCGTACTTGGCACGGATGGGGCTATTGGGAAGAGAACGACTGCCACCGTGCTGACACAAGCGCTTAATGAAGCCGGACTCAAAGCAGTGATGATCTCTACGGGACAAACGGGATTGATGCAAGGGGCGAAATATGGTGCTCCTATGGATGCGATTGCTGGACATTTTGCCGCAGGTGTGATCGAGGGTGAAATTTTGAAAGCATGGGAGCAT
>JALSTF010000089.1 GCA_026983895.1 Sulfurovum sp. | reverse complement strand
AACAGGCAGCGGTGAAAACTACTGCTACGGCACCAAAAAAAGAGGTCTCATCCAGTCAAAAGGTAGCCGATATCAATATCAGCAGGGAAAAAGAGATCCAAGCCAAAGAAGCCCAAAAAAGCCTGGAAGAAGCGATCAAAGAGGTTGATGCAGACTAATCTGCTTTCCTTCGGCTGCTGATCCATTTGATCAACAGCATCGAGAACAGGATCTCAAAAATACTGGCAAGTATCAGCTGGTAATAACCGAGCATATTCAATAATTTCGTTTCATATCCTATGGTCGCGACCGCAACAAGAAGTGTCAACGGCATTGAAAGAGAAAGTGCGACAAGCAAAGCATTTCTCGATCCGCTGAGATGCTTGAGGACCACTGCGGCCAATACTCTGGCGACCAGCATGAGAAAAGTGATCAGCAGGGCCCCGCTTACCACCCCTTCCTCTGCAAGTGCTCCCAGATCAAATGATGCCCCAACATGAATGAAAAAAAGAGGTACCAAAAAACCGAACCCCAGGCTTGAAATCTTGGACTCGAGCTGTTTTTCATGATGGAAGAATGCCGAAATGGCGACACCTGCAATAAATGCTCCCAAAGCCAATTCCAGTTTCAGATAAAGCATGATGGCAATAAGAATGAAAAAAAGTGCCATAGCAAGGCGGATATCCTGATCAGCCGTGTCAAGTTTGGGCATCAGTGTATTTTTCAGTTCGGGCATCCACCAGAAGAGAAGCCGAAGCAATTTGTAGAGGATATAAACAACGGCAATGAATCCGGCGAGATAACTTACCTTGGTGACCAGGGTCATATTGACACCTGTTGTACTGGCTGCATCGAAGATGGTCAACACGGCGATACTGATCACTTCACCAAGGATACCTGCTATAAAAGCCAGTTTGATCCATGGTTGCTCTTTGCCGTAGTTCTTGGCCAGCGAAGCAAGGATCCCGATGGAGATAAGCGGCATGGAGATAATGGTGATGGTATTTAGATGAAAAAGTATGCCGGACGCGACGGAAAAGAAGGCCATAAGGCCTAAAAAAAGCATCGATCTCTGGATGATCGCTTTGGGACTTTGGATGATCTGTTTCAAGTCAACTTCCATACCGGCCAGGAACATTAGATAGAGGAAACCGACTTCAGCGATAATGTCAAAATACTGGTTGTGCCCGACCAGCCCTATATAGGCAACGATCGATCCGAGTATGATCTCGACGGGTGGGGTAGGCATCCGCAGAAGTTTTGAGGCAAAGGGGCTTCCCCATATCAGCAGTGAAAGGGTGAGGATAAGTGAGATGTCAGTGTGAATCACAGCTTGTTGCAACCTCGTAGCCCAGGTTTTCCAGCATCAGCTGGTCTTTTCGGGGTGCTGCGCCGGAAGTGGTAAGGTAGTCACCGATGACAATGGCATTGGCACCGGCTTCGAACATCTGTTTCTCGTGGCCGCTGAAAAGAAGTTCTCTGCCTCCCGCAACCATGAGAAGCCTTTCCTTTCCGAGAAGATAACGGGCTTTCCTTATGATTTCCAGTGCCTCTTCCCGGCGTATATTTCGGGTTTTTATAGGCAGTGCAGGATTGGGATGGTAGAAGTTCAGCGGTGTAGAGTCCGGCTGGAGGGAAGCGATGGCTCGCAAAAGGGCCTGGCGGTCTTCTTCCTCTTCCCCCATGCCGAATATCCCGCCGCTGCAAAGCGCAAGGCCGGCAGATTTGACATTCTCACAGGTTTCATAGCGTTCGCTCCATGCATGGGTCAGGCAGATCTGGGGATAGTATCTTTCGGAAGTTTCAAGATTGTGATTGTAACTGTCGATCCCATGGGCTTTCAGGTAAGAGAGCTGTTCTTTTGTAGCTGTCCCGTTGCAGGCGATCAGGTTCAGCCCTTCCACTTCTGCTTTGACAGCCTGTGCCGCACGGGCTACAAAATCTGTTTTCTTGTCATCGAGACCCTTCCCCGCAGTGACCAGGCAGTATCCCAGCGCGCCATTGGCCCTGGCCTGTTTTGCTTCTTCTACGATACGTGCAATATCCTTGTAGCTGTAGCGCTCGATATCGGCATGGTATCTGACGCTTTGGGTGCAGAACTTGCAATCCTCCTTGCAGGTACCGCTGAGTATATTGTTGATGGCACAGAGAAAGATATGCTTAGGTGAGGACATCTTGTTATTTTGCCTCTTCTTTGTGTTTGCATTTGAAGCATTCAAAGATCTCTTTGCCTCTGAGCGTCTTTTTCCCCATGGTATAACCGCATTCGGGGCATTTTCGGTCTACCGGTTCAAAATTGGCGATGAATTTACACTTAGGGTAATTCTCGCATCCGAAGAATGTGCCGCGTCTGCCTTCCCGCTCTTGAAGTTTCCCTCCGCATTCCGGACAGGGAACAGTAAGTTCTTTGGGTGGAGTGAGTGACTTTGCATTTTTGCATTTTGGGTAGGCAGAACAGGCAAGGAATTTGCCTCTTTTTGAATTCTTGATCACCATGGGAGAACCGCATTTTTCACATTTTTCATCTGTCTCTTCGGGCTGTTCGACTTCCGTACCGTCAGTATTTTTGGTGTATTTGCATTTGGGAAAATTGCTGCAGGCAATGAATTCGCCGTAACGCCCTTTCCGAAGGAGAAGAGGGGAACCGCATTTGGGGCAGTCCTCTCCTGTCGGTGTGGCGATTTTAAGACTTTTTATATTCTTTTTCCCCTCTTCTATCTTTTGCATAAAAGGGGTATAGAATTCTTTAAGGATGGTCTGCCAGTCTGTTTCTCCTTCGGCCACTTTGTCAAGGGTCTCTTCCATACTTGCCGTAAATCCGCTGTCAACGATCTCGGGAAAATGTTTTTCAAGCATCTCTATGACCGTGAAGGCGATCTCGGTAGGGTGGATACGCTTTTTTTCGATCTCTATATATTTTCGTGTCTGAAGAATGGTTATGGTCGGGGCATAGGTACTTGGCCGGCCGATACCGAGAGATTCGAGTTTTTTGATAAGACTGGCTTCATTGTATCGAGGAGGCGGTTCGGTGAAGTGCTGTTCGGCTTTGATGTCATCAAGAGAGACGGGCTGGCCTTTTTCAAGTTCGGGAAGGAGCTTGTCTTTCTCCCCGTATCCTGTGACTTTGTAGAAACCGTCAAAAAGCAGTTTCCTGCCGCTGGCTTTGAAGGTACATTTCTCGCCTTTGAAAAGGAGGGTCTGTGATTCCAGTTCGGCTTCAGTCATCTGGCAGGCAAGAAAGCGGTTGTATATCAGCCTGTAAAGCTTGAGTTCATCGGCACCCAGGAATTTGGCGGCGAGGGTACTGTCAAAGTCCACACGTGTCGGGCGGATCGCTTCATGCGCTTCCTGTGCCCCTTTCGATTTGGTCGCATAGTTCTTCGCTTTTGCCGGAAGATATTTCTCCCCATAGGTATCTTTGATATGGGTTCTTGCCGCTTCTATGGCTTCTTTGGCGAGATTGAGTGAATCGGTCCTCATATAGGTAATCACCCCCATGGTCCCTTT
>JALSTF010000088.1 GCA_026983895.1 Sulfurovum sp. | reverse complement strand
GGTCAAGCCTTTGGCTTTCCACTTCGCTCTCCACTCATCATCCATAAGCATATGAGGCAGGATATGACTCATTTCAAAGGTACTGAGAGGATACTCGGGCGGCCAGGCCAACTCATTCCAGACATCTACTCTTGGCGGTCTGTCACCGGCTACAGTCGCTGCATCTCCTTTACCGTTGACGGAAACGACATGCCAGTGGTGTACACCTGTACCGCCTTCATTACCGGCAAATGCTCCACGAAGTGCCAAAGGAAGGAATCCGGCACGTGTATTCATCCATCCGCCTCTGTGGCCGATCGTACCGGCTCTCCAGAGGAATGTTGCAATACGCTCGCCCGCATCGATAAACATATCATACAGTTCATCAAGCTTGTATTCGAATCCTTCAAGTTTACACTCTTTCACAACGAACTCTTTGGTGTATGGCGCGTAAAGATCTCTTAAAAGTTCAATGAAGCTTGCATAGCTGTCATCTTTCGGCATTTTCGTGATCAAACCTTCTTTGAACATGAATTCCAAATGATCGTTGTCCTTCATCAACTGATCCCAGTTGATCCAATTCTTGACGAAAGCATGGTTGACAAGATCTTTACCGTCTTTATCTTTTTCATTCACAATACGATTGGCAAGGTGAAGATAGAGTGCCGCTTCCGTACCAGGCCAGATAGGCAGCCAAAGATCCGCAATACCTGCAGAGTTTGAAAGGCGCGGATCAAGTACAACAAGTTTCGCACCTTTTCTTTTGGCATCAGCAATAAAACCGGCTGACTGCTGGAAATAGTGGCCTGCATCCGCTGCGTGTGACGACTGCAAGAGGCACAATTTTGCATTGGCCCAGTCAGGAGAGTTCCTGTCATCATTCGCCCACTGGATCGTACCTTCACGGGCACCTGCAGAACAGATGTTCGTGTGGGAATCATATCCGTCACATCCGAGTGAGTGGGGAATACGGTGTCCGAAACCGTTCTCGTTAGGTCTACCGACATGGTACATGATCATCTTTCGAGAGACTTCATCTCCATTCTTCAATGTATCATGCATTTTCTTACCGATGGTCGCCATCGCTTCATCCCAAGTCGTTCTCACCCATTTACCTTCGCCTCTTTTTGAACCGGGAGCTCTTTTAAGAGGGAAAGGGATCCTGTCCGGATCGTACATTTGGGAAAGTGCTGCATATCCTTTGGCACAGTTACGGCCGCGTGAACCTGCATGCAGCGGGTTACCCATATATTTGCGTACAGCAAGCTGCCCGCCTTTTTTATATTCTGAGACATCAACCCATGCTGTCAATCCGCACTGTGCTTCACAGTTTGAACAGACAGTCGGGACAATAATGAATTCATTGACCTTGATACCGTCAGGATTGCTTTCGCTTTGAACGCCGTTACGGCCTGTTCCGCCTCTTTTCCAGTCATCGCCGTCCAGCTCTTTAAAGCTGTCCCAGTCTTTCAATGGCGGATAGAAGGCAAGTGACTTCGGTGTTGCTGTGAAGTTCGTTTCTTGTGCTGCAGCAGGTGTGTCAACGATCGTTTCGAAGACACCTGCAGCCAACGATGCACCCGCAACGGTATAGGCAGTGCCCTTCAGAAAAGTACGTCTGCTTTCTATAAAATTGTTATCTTGTTTCATTGATTTCGTCATAGATATCTCCTTCTTAACTCAACGGTAGCATTTGTGGGATCTTGAGCCATACATCTTTTGCCATGTACAGTCCGATCAATGCCAAGATCGCTGCAAATCTTAGCAAGGTTTTGTTATCGCTCTTCATCGTGCTTACGGCAAGGAAGAACGGTATGATGAATCCGAGGACCATCGCGAACCAGAACTCTGCATTGAACGCTCCGCCTGAGTGAACATATGCCAGTGTCGCTTCGCCTTCAGCCGATTTGAATGAGAAGAAATACTCACCCATATACATAGTGAAAGAGAAGAATGTCGCAATCGCAAGTACCAGTGCCAGGTCTTTTCTTGCTTCTTTACTCCATGAACCGGAGATAAAGATCAAACCTGCGGAACCTGCGAGCAATGCTGCCCACATCATTTGCATCACTTCCGCCGGCGCCTGCCATAATTCTCTTGCGGAAGCTTCCGCCATAATGATCGCCGTATAAAGTGTTACAGGGATCGCCAGGAAGACAACAAAAGGAAAGAGTGTTTCATACAATCCGCTGTGTCCTCTCAGCCATTTGGCACAAGACGCATTCTTTCTCAATTCAGGATGCGCATCGAGTCCGCCGATAAGCATCAAGATCGTGATCAGAAGTGTGAACAGAGACGCCATCCATGCACCGACCGTAATAGCAGAAGTCCAGTGAGGGTGAAGGAAAATGTTCACCATTCTATAGGGGTGATGCAAATCGGTCAAGGTGAAGAAGAGAAAGATATTCAGGAAAATGAATGCGATCAACGGCATCAGCCATCTCAAATTCGGCATCTCTTCTTTCTTGTGTCTGTAGAGAAGGAAAGCACCGACAAGAATCACACCGGTACCCACACTTTTCGCCCACATGTTCAATGTGATCATCCAACCCCAGATTATCTGCGGTAGAGGCACGTCCAGGGAAACAATAGCCTGTGTAGCATGTATTGTATTTTCAACCATTTTTAGTGTCCTCCTTTGGATTTGTCTGCCGGCTTGTCAAAGTTCATAAAACTTCTGTTATCCAGCTTCTCTTCGCTCTTGAACGGTTCAAGGAATCTGTCTATTACTGATTCATGCGGATTTCCGATATGTTTCAGATGTGTAATTTTGTTGAACAGACCATAACCTTCAATTCTTTCCTGTGCCAATGGATCAAGTGTCTGCGTTCCACCTCCTACATAGAAATGCTTGGGATGTGTGTTCTTTTCAGGTTTACGCACCTGAACACCGCTTCCCTGGTGTGCCATGATATATTTCGAGATATTGCTTGTTTCATCTTCAACATCACCGAAAATGTTCGCCTGTACCGGACAGATGACCACACATGCAGGCATCATGCCGCTTTCAACACGGTGTGCACAGTAAGTACACTTGTCCGCTGTATTTGTTTCAGGGTCCATATAGATCGCTCCATAAGGACAGGCCATCATACAGCCAGCACATCCGATACATCTTGAACTGTCGACATTCACGATACCATTCTCGAGATAATGCAGTGCAGAGACCGGACAGATACGCTCACACGGCGCACTTTCACAATGGTTGCATCGCAGCGGTGTAAAATTCCTGCTTGCCTCCGGGAATGTCCCGATATCAATATATTTTACACGCAGACGCCAAGAGCCGAGCGGAACTTCATTTTCCACTTTACACGCGATTTCACAACCTTTACAACCCATACACAGGTTAAGGTCAACTAAGAAACCTAGTTTCATACTTCCTCCTTGATGATTTTTAGCTATGCTTATAATTGTTATAAGCCCCCGTTAAACAGTGTTTTTACGGGATACCGCTTACGATTAGTCTATACAAGTTTGCATTAAAAATGCTTTATTGTTTCTAATTAATCTATGCTTTTTACTGCACTGTATCAAATCAGATGTTTTTCATCAATTGTCATGACAGAGAACATCAGTAATTGTGGATTTGTATTTTGAATGCGGTTTTTAAAAGCAGAAAAAGCGGGTTTTCCCCGTTCTTCTAAAAAAGATAATTGAACTCCAGGCGGAATTCGTCATAGGACCAGTCCGGTTTCATTTTTCCCGGATGATGCATCATAGGGGTGGACTTGTCGGCAGAAACATGCCCGTAGCGTATGCGCATCTGAAGCTCTTTGGTCATATTCGTCCATGTATCGATATGGATCACATTTCCGTCAGAAAGCACATAATCCTTATTGTCATCGAAATTCTCAACGGCATATCTTATGCTCGCTTTCCACACACTGTTGAATTTGTAAACGGCCCTTATCATCCATGTTTGGGTATTGGCCCGCCAGTTATACTGTGCCATCGCTCTGGTAAATCCTCCCGTAGGGAATCCCCGCCACGGCGCAATGATATCTGCTTTATCCGCCACCTTTGAATAGCCCAGTCTGAAAAACCCTTTTTTCTCCGGCATCAGGATATCCAGCCTTGCATTGAAAAGGCTGGAATCGAGCGAATCGGGGACATGGGTGTTGTATCCGTTCTCGACCGCAGGTTTTCCAAGAAAGTTCGTATCGCCGGCCACTTTTGCCCCGCCGTCATCCATTTGATAATAATATCGGATACCGGGTCTTGCGGCCCAGCCTGTACCGGCCAGCGGAATCGTATAGTGCGCCTCCAGAACTGCATCTTTGAGTACACCGGGGATCTGCAGATAGCTCAGTGCAGCCTTCAGGTGCTTGACAGACTTGCTTTGGATGTCCGCAACATACATGGAATGGTCCGGACTCTTTCCTGCTTTGATGAAATGATCATACGTCAGTCCTTTGTGTCCGCCGCTGTCATCATTATTGTTCCATTTTCCATAGGCAGAACCGCTTCCGTCCTTGAATGTGATGACATCATGGGAGTGTGCATGGTCTCTCAGTTTCTGTGCACCGAACCAGGCAGCGCGTATGGTCGTCTTTGGTGCTATTTTCACTGCACCGCTCACTCCGTCGAAAGTGTTCGGGATCATTTTGGTATCGTTCGATTTGGTAAAGACCGATTCAAAAAGCTGGCGACCGCCTTTGAGGTCAACTGTATCGTTATGGTATTCCAGATATCCCTGGCCAAGTACATACAGTCCGAACCCGCCGCCGGTGGCCACTTTATAGCGGCTGAAGGTATCTTTGCCGGCTTTGGCATATTTGACCTCACTTGCCGGAGACCTGAAAAAAGCAGGATTAAGCGATGCATAGCCGCCCACGGTAAAACTGAAATGGTCCAATGACGCGGATTTGTAGATCAAACTGCCGCCTACCCCCATCTCTTTGGGTGCATGGTTCGGATACACAGGATCGGTCCAATGCCAGTAAAAACTGTTCATCCTCAACCGGCCGTAGAAAATACCCTTGGAAAACAACTCGCCTACAGTATCCGCACTTTCCGGAAGCACACCATAGTGCAGTGTCATATTTCCATTCAATACTCTTTTCGGTTTTGACGATACTGTACTGCTGGGGCTTTCATGCACCTCGATATATTTCATATCGCCATCAGCCATTGCATTCGTACTCAGCCAAAAAGTAACGGACAAGATGACCGTTCCTGCTCTATTTCTTCTTTTCACTTGCCCGCCTTCGGTTACACTTTTCCGGCATTTTAGCATAGACGGGCTTCTCCAAAAGCATAAGTATCATGACAAAAGAGCTCCTCTTAAAGGAAAAGATGTTTATAATCCATAAAAAAGGATGCACATGAAGTCCCTATTCCTTTTACTCGGCTGCGCCTTTATATTCAGTGCCTGCACTTCGCACTCTACAAAGGGAACGGTCACCGTCTATGTCTCCGAAGACCAAGTCTTCTCCGAACCCCTCCTCAAAGATTTTGAAAAAGAGACAGGCATCAGGGTCCATGCCATTTACGATACGGAAGAGTCCAAAAGTACCGGTGTCATGAACCGTCTCATCGCCGAAAAGGCGAATCCGCAGGCAGATGTCTACTGGGCGAACGAACCCATACGTGCGGAAATATTGCGCCAAAAAGGCATTTTGGCTCCCTATGCAAGTCCACAGGCTGAAGGCATCCCCGATGCTTTCAGGGACAGGGAACATTACTGGACCGGATTTTCTGCAAGAATACGGGTGCTCATCGTACAAAAAGGGCTGAAAACGAAACCCGACTCCATTTTGGCCTATGCCGACCCGAAATACAAAGGAAGCGCGGTCATCGCCAACCCGCTCTTCGGGACAACGACATCGCATATCGCAGCGCTTTTCACCTTTTGGGGAGAGCAAAAGACCAAAGCCTTCATGAAAGCGATGAAAGCCAACCATACGGCACTGGCCACCAGCAACGGAGAAAGTGCCGATTTCGTTGCCTCCGGAAGTTACGGCTTTGCGCTGGTCGACAGTGATGATGCCGTCAGCAGGCTGAAAGCAGGCAAACCCGTAGAGATCGTCTACCCGGACCAGGGGGACAAGGGGACAGGGGTATTTGTCGTACCCAATGCCGTCATGCTCATCCGCAAAGCACCGCATCCGGAAAATGCCAAAAAGCTCATTGACTATCTTCTGGGGAAAGAGAGCGAGAAGAAACTGGCATTTGCCGACTGTGCACAGATACCGCTCCATAAAGGTATACCAGCGCCGGACACCCTGAAGCCCATCCGCGACCTCAAGACCATGCCGGTCGACTTTAAACAGGTCGCCCAAAAGATGATAGAGATACAGCCCTATCTGAAAGCCTGGTCGCAGTCAAAATGACACGGCGTACGGCTTCATGGATCGTTGTTGTTCTCCTTGCTGTCATCGGACTTCTCCCTGTACTTTCCATGGTCTTCTCGACCTTCCATACAGAAGCAGGCTTCTCTTTTGAGGGCTACAGACAGATGCTGCATACGCCGTCGCTCTGGCAGAGTTTCGGCAACAGCCTCCTCCTGGCCTTCACCGTAGCCTCGGCTGCTACACTTGCGGGTACGTTTCTGGGTATCCTGCTGGAGAAGACCACGCTTTATTTCCGAAAGATCTGGCTGGCCCTGCTTTTGATACCGCTGCTGATACCGCCCTACATCCTTGCTTATGGCTGGTATATGCTTGTAGGGCGTGAGGGGGCCTGGGGAGAAATACTGTTCGGATTCTGGGGAACGGCATGCATTCTTTTCAGCGTCTATCTTCCCATTGCGATCCTCATCACATCTGTTTCCCTGCGTACTATCGATCCCCGTTTTGAGGAGGCCGGACTGCTTGTGTGTCCCTGGCGATGTGTCCTCTCAAAGATCACCCTTGTGCTGATGCTTCCCTCGGCCATGGTCTCTTTTCTGCTCATTTTCATACTGAGCATGGGAGAATTCAGTGTCGCCAATTTCCTGCGCTACGATATCTTTCCCATGGAAAGCTTCATACAGTTCTCTGCTTTTTATGACTTCAGGACCGCCACCCTCTATGCGATGCCGCTGCTCGCCATCGTACTTGTCATACTCGGGATCGAATCTCTGCTTTTCAAAAAAGGAGCCCTCCGATTCAAAAGCCGGACAGAGAGGCTCACTATTCCCCTTCACGCGCTTCAGATACCGTTTTTGGTACTGATCGGCACCTTTATCCTGATCATCATCGGCATGCCGCTTTACGGGCTTATGCACAGCATTGATGCCCAGAGCTTCATTCATGCTCTGCATAAAGCTGCCCCCGCACTTGGCCAAAGCCTCCTTTATGCGCTACTGAGTGCTTTGCTTCTGGTCTTTTTCGGATTTGCCACTGCCTATATTATTGTCTACAGGACCATCAAAGGCTGGAGAGTACTGGACGCGATGAACCTCTTTTGGTTCATTCTTCCTGCAACGGTCATCGGCATTGCGTTGATCCTTTTCTGGAACCGCCCCTACACGAACATCATTTACGCTTCACCGCTTATCATTCTCTTTGGGTATCTGGTCAAATATCTTTTCCTCAGCAGCAAGATCATTGAACTCAGACTTTCGCAGATACCCCGCTCTTTCATGGAAGCTGCCCAGCTGACAGGGGCTTCATGGTATCAGATCCTTCTCTATATCCTCCTTCCGCTCTCCTCGGGTTCCCTTGCCGCTGCAGGGATGATCGGCTTTGTCTTTTCCCTGCGCGAAAGTACCCTTACGATGCTGGTCGCCCCGGCCGGTACCGCGACACTGCCTGTTTACATCTTTACCCAAATGGCCAACGGCAGTGAAGCAACGGTCGCCTCACTCTGCCTGATCATGCTGCTTATCGTGATCCTGCCGCTTTTGGGACTCTCCGGCTATACTGCTTACCAAGGGAAAAAATATGATCACGCTTAGGAACATTACGCTGACACGGGACCACAAAACGGTTTTCGACCGTTTCGATCTGCATATCGAGACGGGCGAACGGCTCGTGATACGGGGAGAATCCGGATCAGGGAAGACCACCCTGCTGAGACTCATTGCCGGATTCATTGCTCCAGGGAAAGGAGAGATCATCATGGAGAGAAAGACCGTGACCAGAGACAGCAGCATTCTGGTCCCTCCTGACCGCAGAAATGTGAGTATGCTTTTTCAGGATCTGGCACTCTGGCCCCACCTGGATGTCAAAGGCAATATAGAATTCGGGATGCGTATCAGGAAAATGGACAGAACAGAACGTGAAGCCAAAGTAAAAAGCCTGTTGAAAATGGTAGGATTGGAGCAGTATGAAGCACGCCGTATCGACACTCTTTCCGGAGGAGAACAGCAGCGCATTGCCCTGGCGCGTGCTTTGGCGCTCTCACCGAAGGTCCTGCTGATGGACGAACCCCTCTCCAGTCTCGATTCCGAACGCAACAGGATGCTTCGCAAAGAGATCGTCCGCCTGCAGGAAACACTTGGCTTCACGCTGGTCTATGTCACGCATAACCGGGAAGAAGCCAGGAAGATCGCTACCAGAGAGGTAGAGATCAAATCCTGAAGGAGAATGTGGATCCCTCATCCAGTTTGCTCTCAATCTCAAGTTCACTCCCATGCAGCCGCAGGATGGTCTTGACGATGGAAAGTCCCAAGCCCATGGAATTGTCCCAGTTATGGGTACCAGAGCGGTAGAACTTCTTGGTGACCTTCCCCAGATCCTTTTCACTGATACCTGTCCCCCTGTCAATGACAGAGATCCGGTCGGCATCGATCTTCACGGTAACGGTCTCTTTGGAATACTTCAGCGCATTTTCCATCAGGTTCTTAAGTACCAGTTCGATCAGGGTACGGTCCGCTTCAACCGTACGTTCTTCACCGATAATTTCGATATCGCGGTCTTTATAGGGGTCTTTCAGTACCGTTTTCACTTCATGTGCCAGAGAGACAATATCGAAACGGCTCGGATGCAGCGTCGCATCACCGCTTTCAAATTTATTCCACAGGATCAGCCTTGAAAGCAGCGATTCGATCTTTTGGCCGTTGTTATACACTTTTCCGAGAAATTTTTCCTGTAAAGCCTGGGGAATATCAGGGTCCTCCACCAGTGTCTGCGAATACCCCATAATGGAAGCAATAGGGTTTCTGAATTCATGAGCGATCGCGGAGATCATATCGGCACGCTGCCGGTTTTTGAGTTTCAGTTTTGCATTGTAGCGCTGTTTGATATCTTCACGTTTTTTCGCATTTTTGAGTACACGGATCAGATTGGCATTGATCTCTTCGAATTCACTGGTAAAAAAACGTGTCTCATACTCGACCTCTTCTATCTTTTCGATATTTTTAAGATACCTGCTGATCACTTCAAGCTCATTTTGCATACGTTTTGCACCGCGGTAAACAGCAAAAATAAAAAGCACGAATGCCAGCCCCAGAAGAGAGATGGAAAGCAGCGTATCTTTCGGATCTTTCATGACAAGCGTGAGCAGTATCGCAAAGAGTATAAAGACAAATACCCCCAGAGTGACAAGCCTTGCCATGACATACTCTGTGAACTTTGGTTTTCTGTACACTTGCTGCTTCTCCTTGCTCTGGGCCGGTTATTTGTTCAACAGGACTTTCTGTTCCACTGTATCGATAAAGCTGATAAAATCATCTACATCGTAGTATCCGACAACGGACTGCACAAGCTTTTTGTCAGCTGTCATGAAGAAGATCGTAGGGACACCGTCCACCTTGGGAAGTGTCTTCACTGCTTTCTCATCCTCTTCCATCACTTTGACCGCAATATAGGGAGCAAGCCTTTTTTCCACACGCTCTTCCCCGAAAGTACGGTACTTCATCTTCTTGCACCACCGGCAGTGCTCGCCTTCGACAAAGACCATGACCACTTTATGCTCTTTCTGTGCTTTTGCAAAAGCCGTCCCAAGGTCTTTTTGCCATACAATATCGGCAAAAAGGTGCGTCGTTGCCAGGAACAGAACCATCAGTCCTATTTTTTTCATGCGTATTATCCTTCCCTGCTGTCTGTAAAATGTACCACGGTATCTTTGAAAACGGTATAAAGCTTTTCCACCTCTTCTATGGAAGTCCGCTCGTTGGGCGCATGTATCGTGTCATTGATGACACCGAACTCTACGACGTCTATGCCGAATGCTCCCATGAACCTGGCATCGCTCGTACCGCCGGCGGTCGAGAGTTTTGTCTTCACGCCGGTCACTTTTTCAATACTTTCGGAAAGCTGTTTTACGATCTTCGAATCACGTTTGGTCACGAAAGGGTAGGAACCCTGTGTCAATTTCAGGTCATAATCGATCCCCTTGAGTATCTCCGCGATATAGAGTGTAATATCTTTCTGTGTAGTTTTGGTGGAATTTCGCACATTGAACATGATCTCCAGTGATCCGGGAGTCACATTCGTTACCTGCATACCACCCCTGATGTCGGTGATCACCATCTGGCTCGGGGAGAAATCGTTGCATCCGGCATCGAGATGCACGCCTGCGAGCTCCTGGAAAAGATGCGCGATCTGATGCACAGGGTTGACCGCTTTTTCCGGATAGGCCGCATGCCCCTGTTTCCCCTTGATGGTCAGATAGCCGTTAATGGAGCCTCTGCGTCCTATTTTGATGGCATCACCGAAGGTCTCTTCGCAGGTCGGTTCCGCCACGATACAGTAGTCGGGAAGCCGTCCGATCTTCTTCAAGTGTTCAAGCATGATCACCGTACCGAATTGGGCCTCTCCCTCTTCATCCGAGGTCAGGAGAATAGAGAGCCGTCCCTGAAAGTCCACAGCCTCTCTGGATGCCTGAAGAAATGCAGCGACACCGCTTTTCATGTCCTGCGCGCCCCGTGCATAGATTTTCCCCTCTTTGATGGTCGGGACGAAAGGGTTGGTTTCCCAGCCGTCCCCCGCAGGTACGACATCGACATGCCCGGCAAAACAGAGATGGGGACCTTCACTGAACTTTTTGGTAAGAAAAAGGTTCTTGACACCGCCTTCGTTCACATACGTTGCTTCAAACCCTTCCATATATGATTCAATAAAAGCCAGGGAACCCGCATCGTCGGGAGTGATGGATTCGAAGCTCAGCAGCTTCATAAAAAGGTCAATGACATTCATCTGTTTTTCTTTAATGTTTTTGATCGTAGATATCTCAGCGTTCGATCGGACCGCGATAGGTCACAATGCCGCCGTAGTGGTTGATCGCACGCTCGAAGCCGTTGCTGTTGAACACATGCTGTACCTGACCGCTCCTGCTTCCCGTGCGACAGGTGAATATCACCGGTTTGCCGTTATGCTCATTTAAAAATGCTTCTGCCCACTGCTGAAACGTTGAAGTGGGTTTGAGAAGGTCGACACCTTTGATATGCCCCATCTCATACTCCATATCTTCCCGTACGTCGACCAGAAGAAAATCGGCTTCGCCTTTTTCCCTGGCTTCCAAAAGTGTTTCAAGATCTTCCGAGTTGACAGCGTCTCTTGCCAATAATTCATGCATATTCATACCTCAACATAATAAAATAGTCGCGTATTATACACAAAATCAGCTGTTTTCCTTGACATACTCGGGAGTACAGAAAATACCGCAGTGGCATTTCCCTTCGTTGGGCACTTCATCATTGATCGCCTGGGGGCAGGGGCAGATACGGTCATCTGAACTTTTGAATTTCCCCGGTTTCGATTCATCGGGCTCAACCATATAACAGGGGCAGAATCGCTTTCCGTACAGCATTTTGTGTCTGGCCAGGCCCAGCTGTACCCCTTCATTGACATCTTCCATCGGGTGGTATTCCCAGCCGAACTGTTTGCATACTTTATCGGTGAATTTTTTTGTTTTCTCCAATTCCGCCAAAAACTCAGGGGAACTCATATCCAATTGCTGCATCATTTTCAATCCTTCTCTTATATTCTTACAGTAGTTATATCTTAAACCAAATTAATATATAATGATGTCCTTACAATATCAACACTATAAAAAGGGAAACTGTGCAGATTGACAACACCGTTCTGGAAAAACTGGAAAAACTCTCCCATCTTCATATCGCGGAAGAGAAGAAAGAGGAAGTAAAGGGGCAGCTTAGCGAGATCCTCGGATATATCGACAACCTCAACGAACTTGATACCGCACATCTGGATGCAGCCTTCTCTACGCTTGAAGGCGGTACGCCTATGAGGGAAGATATTCCCAGAGAAGCAAATGATATCGCCAAAGAGATCCTGTCCCGCGCACCGCAGAGTACGGATGATTTCTTTATCGTACCGGCGATCATTGAATAGAGACCATGCTTAAAATCTACGGTATCAAGAACTGCGACAGTGTCGCAAAAGCAGTGAAATTCCTGAAAGCACACAAGATTCCCTACGAATTCATCGACTTTCGTGAAACACCGGTCGATCAGCAGACCATCGATGTATGGCTTGAAAGCAGCGATATCAAAACGCTCTTCAATACCAGGGGCACGACCTACAGAACACTGAAGCTCAAAGAAATGAACCTTTCAGATGACGAAAAACGCCAATGGCTGGCAAAAGAGAATATGCTGATCAAAAGGCCCGTTATCACAGTTGAAAAGCATGTGATAATTGGCTATAATGAGTCACAGTATCAAAAATTATTACTTCAACATTAAGGATCCCCATGGCCGAATTCGATATTAAAAAACTCTTGCAGAGTGTTGTAAAACACGGTGCTTCCGACCTCCACCTCGTAAGCCGTGCAGAACCACAGATCAGACTTGACGGAGCGCTCAAACCGGTCAATCTTCCCAAACTGACCGGAGAAGATATCGAAGAAATGGCTTACTCGCTGATCACAGAAAAACAAAAACAGCATTTTGAAGAGTACAATGAGCTCGACTTTGCCCTGCTCCTTCCCGGGATAGGACGTTTCAGGGCGAACTATTATCGTACACTGGGTGATGTGGCTGCGGCTTTCAGGGTCATTCCCATAGAGATCCCGTCACTTGATGATCTGGCCGCACCCCAGGTCTTTAAAAAGCTGGTCAAGAGAGAAAAAGGGCTGATCCTGGTCACCGGGCCTACCGGATCGGGTAAATCGACCACACTGGCTGCCCTGCTCAATGAGATCAATATGGCAGAACAGAAGCATGTTATCACGGTGGAAGATCCTGTGGAATTCATACACAATAACAAAAAAGCGGTCTTCTCCCACAGGGAAGTCGGTGAAGATACCCGAAGTTTCGCTACCGCACTCAAATATGCCATGCGTGAAGACCCCGACATTATCCTGATCGGGGAGATGCGGGACAAAGAGACCATAGAAGCCGCATTGACCGCAGCGGAAACCGGACACCTGGTCTTCGGAACACTGCACACCTCTTCCGCACCGGGCACGATCAACCGTATCATCGACGTTTTTACCGGGGATGAACAGCCGCAGATCAGAGCGATGATCTCTTCTTCTCTTGTCGCGGTCATTGCTCAGTCACTTCTGCCGAAACTTGGCGGCGGACGTGTCGCGACACATGAGATCATGGTCACCAACCATGCTATTTCCAACCTGATCCGGGAAGACAAGGTCCACCAGATCTATTCACAAATGCAGCTTGGGCAGGAAGGTACCGGTATGCAGACGCAGACACAGGCACTGCTCAAATTTGTCAGAGACGGAAAGATCAGCCGCGAAGTGGCCTTGCAGTATGCCAACAAACCTGAAGAGCTGACAAAAGCCATCTGACAGTTTCACAGGGTACAATACGAAAATTTTAACGGGAATAGGGAATAATGGAAAATTTTACTATGGTTGATTTTAACTATTTTGATGTCACGATAAGTGCGATCGTCCTCATTTTGGGCATCAAAGGTTTTATGAACGGTTTCATTAAAGAGATCTTCGGCCTTGCAGGCCTAGTGGCAGGCGTCTACTTCGGTTCGCGTTTTGCCGATACCGCCGCTGCTTTCATCAACGATAATTTTATCCAGATGCAAAATCCCACCCTGCTCAAACTGCTGGGATTCCTTGCTGTCCTTATCATTATCTGGCTGGGTGCGACCCTTTTGGGTTCGATCCTCTCCAAACTTTCCAGTGTCAGCGGCCTGGGATTTCTCAATCGCCTGTTCGGTTTCATTGCCGGCGGCGGAAAATATTTCATCATCTTTGCCCTGATCGTAACGGCACTTTCCAATGTCACCCTGGTCAAAGAGAACCTGGGAAAATATGTCAAACATTCCATGCTCTACCCCTATCTTCTCAAAACCGGCTCCGCCATTATCCATCTCGATCCGAAAACACTCGGCCTGGGAGAGAGTAACCACACTGAAATTCCCCAAAAAGCGGCTGCACCCAACACTGCAGAGCACAACGGCACCACAGAAGGCAATACTTCTGCTGCGGCCCACTAAAGGATATGTCATGATCACCTATCCGCTTCTTCTTGACAAGTTCAAAACACTGCTCAAGAGCAATACACTGAAGTTCACCAAACAGCGTGAACTTATTTTGAAGTTCCTGTATGAGAATGACGGGCATTTCACTCCCGAAGATATCTATATGCTTATCAAGAAGGAAAATCCGGAAGTCAATATCGGTATCGCTACCGTCTACCGGACACTGACACTCCTCGAGAATGAAGGGATTGCAAGTTCCATCTCTTTCGGTGCACAGGGGAAAAAGTATGAACTGGGGCTTAAGAAACACCATGATCACCTTATCTGCACCTCATGCGGAGACATTATTGAATTCTTTGATGAGACGATCGAAGCCCAGCAGGAAAAGATCGCCGCGAAATTCAACTTCAAAATGACCGACCATACGATGAAGATTGTAGGCCTGTGCGAGAAGTGCCAAAACATACAAAACCAGCAGAATGAACAGGAGAAAGCGTGATATTTGACAACCAGTACATCCAGGAACGGATCAAAAAAACAGAGAGACTGAGAGAAGAAGGGATCAATCCCTATCCGGCAAATATCGTAAAAGGCATGCCTTCTTCAGAGTTCCTCAGAACATTTGAACCTCTCAAAGCACTCGAAAGCGATGAGAAAAAAGACGACAGCCAGAACATCACACTCACCGGCAGGATCAAGTTCATCCGTATCATGGGGAAAGCGGCATTCGCCAAGATAGAAGATGCCGACGGCCTCGTGCAGATCTATTACAACAGAGATGAACTGCCTGAAGGCTTCTACAATACTGTAGCCAAAAAGCTTTTTGAGGTCGGCGATATCATTGAAGCAACCGGCTACCCTTTTGTAACCCAGACCGGCGAACTGACGCTCCACTGCAAAGCGATGCGTCTCGTCTCCAAAGCGATCATGCCGCTGCCGGAGAAATTCCACGGCCTGACCGACCAGGAGATACGCTACCGCCAGCGCTATCTCGATATGATCATGAACCCGGAGGTCAAAGAGACCTTTGTCATCCGCTCCAAGGTCGTTTCTCTGATCAGGCGCTTCTTTGAGGAACATGGTTTTCTGGAAGTGGAAACACCGATGATGCACCCCATTCCCGGAGGTGCGAATGCCAAACCGTTCATTACCCATCATAATGCCCTGGGCGTGGACCGCTACCTGCGTATCGCACCGGAACTTTACCTCAAACGCTTGACCGTCGGCGGTATGGAAGCGGTCTTCGAGATCAACCGTAACTTCCGTAACGAAGGGATGGACCAGACCCACAACCCCGAATTCACCTCCATCGAATTCTACTGGGCCTACCACAACTACCATGACCTGATGAAACTGACCGAAGATCTTTTTGACTCTATTTTCGAAAACCTCGGCCTGGAGAAAAAGCTCACATACGGCGAGATGGAGATCGATTTTGCCACTCCATTCGCCAGAGTACCATTCGTAGAAGCGCTGACCACCATAGGGGAAGTACCTGCCGATACAGCTGTTGACAGAGAGAAAGCCATTGCCTACCTCAAAGAACACGGTGTAGAGGTCAACCCCAACCTGACACTCGGCTACCTGCAGGCAGAACTTTTTGACGAGTTCGTGGAGGGCAAACTGGTCAACCCGACCTTTATCACTGATTACCCTATCGATATTTCACCGCTTTCAAGAAG
>JALSTF010000087.1 GCA_026983895.1 Sulfurovum sp. | reverse complement strand
AAAGCTTGATACCCTGAGTTATGAACAGGCGTTGACCAAAGACATCAAAGTGATGGATGATACCTCTATCGCACTGGCGAGAGAGAACAGTCTGCCGATCGTCGTATGCAATATGTTCGAAGAGGGAAATCTTCTTGCGATCATGAAGGGTGATATGAGCCTTTGCTCTATCGTTCAATAACGGTTCGGTTTATAGTGTAGTACTCTGGCGCAATGCAAACGGCAAAGCCGCCCTTCGGATTGGGTGCATTGCTTGTCGTACTACATTCTAGACCGGTTTAAAAATATATATACAAAAAAGGAAAACCATGAGAACAGAACAACTGACCGCAAAAGCACTGGAAAAAGTGAATTTCGATAAATATCTTCTGGCCAATGCCGTAGGAAAAAGGGCAGAGAAGATCGCTAACGGAGCAGAAGTGCTGCTTGATATCGATACAAGCAACATGAAGTATACTGACATTGCACTCAGAGAGATCGCTGAAGGCAAGATCACTGTTACTATCGAAGGCTAATCAGTCTTGGATGCTTTTTTATCGAAAGCAAAATCAATACATGACATAGAAGAGGCAAAAGCACTTCTGTGGGAACAGGTCCCTGATCCCCTCCCTCCTACGGTCAAGGCACTTGATCTTGCGATGACAGCCCATGACGGACAGAAACGCAAGAGTGGCGAACCGTATATTGTCCATCCCATTCTGGTAGCTGCGATCACGGCAGCATTCTCAAATGATGAAACGATGGTGCAGGCTGCACTGCTGCACGATGTAGTGGAAGACACCCCTTTTGATATTGAAGATCTGAAGGCTCAGTTCGGTGAAGATGTGGCACATCTGGTCGAAGGCCTTACCAAGATCGTTGAGATACGCGATGAAGAGTTGGCTCCATCCGGTTCGGATGAGCGGCTGATCAACTCTGCCCTGACGTTTAGAAAGATGCTGATCGCCTCGATCAAAGATATTCGTGTGCTGGTGATCAAGTTGTGTGATAGATTGCACAATATGCTTACCCTTGATGCCCTGTCTCCCCAAAAACAGAAACGTATTGCCGAAGAGACTCTGGTTGTTTATGCCCCTATAGCACACAGGCTTGGTATTTCACGACTGAAGAACAACCTGGAAGACTTGAGTTTTTACTATATTTATCCGGAAGATTATGAGAAAATAGATACGTATATCAAGACAAATGCACAGAATTTGCAGTTCAAACTCAATGCTTTCATCCGTAACGTCAAGGAGACCATGCATAAAGACGGGTTTTCAGATAGAGATTTCGAGATCATAGGCAGAGTGAAGCACTACTATTCTATTTACTTGAAGATGCACCGCAAGGGTGTGAGCATTGATGAAGTGCTGGACCTCCTGGCGATCCGCATCATCGTTGAAGAACCGATCGAGTGTTATCGTGTGCTGGGTCTGATGCACCTGAACTTTACTCCGCTGATCTCCCGTTTCAAGGATTATATCGCTGTACCAAAGGAAAATGGCTACAAGACCATTCATACAACGCTGTTTGATGAAGAGGGGATCGTAGAAGCTCAGATCCGTACCCAGGAGATGCATAGACTGGCTGAGTACGGTGTCGCGGCACACTGGAAGTATAAAGATGGCGGCAACGGTGTCAATCTTGAGTGGCTGGAGAGCCTGCATTACCAGAATGAATCGGTGGAAGAGTTCTATGAGCTTGCCAAATCTGACCTTTTCTCGGAAGATATTACGGTCTTCTCTCCCAAAGGAGACTATTTTACCCTGCCCAAAGGTTCGGTAGCCCTTGATTTTGCCTATGCCATCCACTCGGAGATAGGTGCCAATGCAACAGGTGCACTGGTCAACAAGCACAGATCTTCTCTCTTGACAGTACTGAAAAATGGGGATATCGTCAAAATACTGAAAGACGATGAAGTACATCTGCACTGTTCCTGGCTCGATACGGTCAAGACATCCAAAGCCAAAGAGGGGATACGCCAGCACTGCAGGGCACGGATAAGGGAGACGGATACGTTGAGTGCCTATAATATCCTGGGTACGCTTTTCTCTCGCCATCCTGACAAAATAAGGCTGTTGATACAGCGTATGGGATTGCAGGATTCCATTCACAAACTGCCGTCCCAACTCTCTTACTACAAGGATGTGATCCACAAAGTCGCAGAATATATGGGAGAAAAAGAAGTACGTTTCTGGGAGCTTCTCAAACGCGGGTATAAAAAGCCCAAACTTAAAGAGATCGAACACTTTCGTTTCTATGCGAACAAGCCTATAGACGGGGTTGAGTTCGATTATTGTTGTCATCCGAAAGTAGGTGACCAGATCGTTGCATTTTATAAGGACAGTAAGGCTATTATACACCATAAATTGTGCAAGCATGCGTATGCAAAGATCAAGGCGGGCGATGCCATGGTCCATGTGAGCTGGAGTTCCTCCAAGCTTTCGCGTTACCGGTTGATCATCAGTCTGCAGAATCAAAGAGGTGCATTGGCCGATATGCTGATGAACCTTTCGCAGCTTGATCTGAATGTCATCAGTATCGAACTGGGGATCAAAAGTTCGGAAAGTGCAGAATATTGTCAATTGGAAGTGGAAAGCAGCGAGAGCAAGAAGAGCCAGCTGAAAGAGAAGCTTTCACAGCGGTTCAAACTCATAGATATCATCAGCCTGGATGATGCGTACAATAAATAACAGAATGTCATCCTGAATCAAGCCTGGAATGACACAGAAGGAAAGAAATGATAGAAAAAGCGTTGGAAGAGATAAGCAGAGGTACTGCAGAGATTATCGATAGGGAGCGTATCGAGAAACTGGTCACAAAATATTATGAAGACGGCACCACTTACACGGTAAAAGCGGGATTTGACCCTACAGGGGCGGATCTGCATATCGGGCATACTGTACTGTTGCAGAAACTCAGGGCTTTTCAGAACCATGGAGGGCATGTACAGCTTCTCATAGGGGATTTTACGGCGACCATTGGTGACCCGACAGGAAAGAGCGAAACACGAAAAGTGCTTGATAGAGAGACCATCCTTGCCAATGCACAGACCTATCAGGACCAGGTATTCAATATCCTCGATGAGAACAAAACGGATGTTGTGTTTAACTCTACATGGCTTGAGGGACTGGGTGCGGCAGGCATGGTGGCGTTGACCACAACTTTCAATGTCGCCAGGATGCTTGAACGTGACGACTTCGAGAAACGCTACAAAGCAGGGCACAGTATTTCCATCTCGGAGTTCATCTATCCGCTGCTGCAGGGGTATGATTCTGTAGAATTGAAATCCGATATCGAAATAGGCGGTACGGATCAGAAGTTCAATCTTCTGATGGGAAGGCATCTGCAGAGAGCATATGGTACAGGGAAAGAACAGGCGGTACTTATGATGCCTATACTCGAAGGCCTTGACGGTGTCCAGAAGATGAGTAAATCACTCAACAACTATATAGGTATCACGGAAGCACCCAAAGAGATCTATGCGAAGACACTTTCTATTTCCGATGAGCTGATGTGGCGCTATTATGAGCTTCTGAGCGAGAAATCCCTTGAAGAGATTGCGCAGATGAAAGAAGCGGTCAAAAAAGGCGGTCTGCATCCCAAAAAAGCCAAAGAGGATCTTGCTCTTGAGCTGGTTACAAGATTCTATAATGAAGAGTTGGCTAAACTAGCCAAAGAAGAATTCGACAATGTATTCAAAGCAAACCAGCTTCCTTCGGATATGAAAGAGATGGCAGCAGAAGAGGGAATATGGATATGCAAAGCGCTTGTCGATGCAGGTATCGAGCCTTCGACTTCCCAGGCGAGGCGTGATATCAAACAGGGTGCTGTCCGGATCGATCAGGAGAAGATCTCTGATGAGAAAATGAACCTGAAGGCCGGTGAATATATTCTTCAGGTAGGGAAGCGGAAATTTGCAAAAGTGAAGGTAGGGGTATGACGTTTAAACCATTGAAAATTGGAAAATATACTATCGAAAAGCCTATTATCCAGGGGGGTATGGGCGTAGGGATCTCCTGGGATCAGCTGGCGGGTACGGTCTCGAAAGAGGGCGGACTCGGCGTCATTTCTGCTGTGGGTACCGGAGTGTATAAAAACAGAGCCTATCTTGCCGAAAAAGAGATGGTCGGAAAAGAACACAGGCCGCTTGATGCGATCAACTTCTACTCTTTCAGGGCGTTGGAACACATTTTCGACAATGCCAGAAAGATCTGCGGGGATGCACCGCTGGCCGCCAATATCCTCTATGCGCAAAGCGAATACAACCGTGTGGTCGAAGATGCCTGCAAAGCCGGAGCAGATATGATCATTACAGGGGCAGGCTTGCCGTTGACCATGCCTGAAGCAGCGAAGGATTATCCTGATGTAGCGCTTGTACCGATCGTTTCCACTGCCAAGGCACTGCGTATCCTTTGCAGGCGATGGAAGAAGACCCATGACAGACTGCCGGATGCAGTTATCGTGGAAGGACCGCTCAGCGGCGGGCACCAGGGTTTCAAATATGAGGAGTGTTTTCTTCCTGAGAATCAGCTTGAAGAGATCCTCCCGCCAGTCGTGGAAGAAGCGAAACAGTGGGGAGATATTCCTGTCATCGCGGCAGGCGGTGTCTGGGATCATGATGATATCGTTAGAATGATGGAACTGGGTGCGAGCGGCGTACAGCTGGGAACACGCTTCATCGGCACGGCTGAATGCGATGCCAGTGATGTAATGAAACAGATCATTATCGACGCAAAAGAAGAGGACATTGAGCTTTTTAAATCCCCGGTCGGATATCCGGCACGCGGGGTCAAAACGGAATTGCAAAGACGTATTGAAGCAGGAACAGCACCGAAAGTGGCATGTATCTCCAACTGTGTCACGCCGTGTCACCGCGGTGAAGAAGCGAAGATCGTTGGATACTGTATCGCGGACAGGCTCTCCGATGCCTATGACGGGATCGCAGAAACAGGTCTATTCTTTACCGGTGCCAACGGCTATAGGCTTAAAGAGATCATTACGGTCAAAGCGCTGATGGATAAATTAATGAACGGTGAAGACAAATAGAGTGAAACTCTTTAGGCTGTTTTTTGTTGTTTTTCTTACCCCCGTACTGCTTTTTTCTTCAGTCACGCTACTGGAGAAAGCCCAGTTGCAAAAAGGTGAATTGCATCTGCTTTTCAACAAGGCATACAGCAAAAGCCATATCAAGCACTTTACGCTTAACAATCCCTACAGAGAAGTGTTCGACCTTAAGAATGTCAGACTGGCCGACAGGAAGATCGGGCATATGCTGCATACCGCACACTGCAGATCTATTCGTGTCTCCCAATATCAGAGAAATACGGTAAGGATCGTGATAGAAACAGGGAAGAGATATATGTGTACGGCCTATCAACCGCTTTTCTCCTATAACAGCTACAATATACCTTTGCCAAAATTTACGGTGACTCATACCAAAAGAGTAGCGAAACATCAGGATATCCAAAAGCGTATCGCACGCTATATCAAGGATACAAAGAAAAAAGTTTCGGCAGTCTATAATCGCCCAGCAAAAACGCACAAAAAAAACAGAAGATCATTTTCAAAAGCAGTGAATGCCCATGAGATGATAGTGATAGATGCCGGGCATGGCGGACACGATACGGGTGCTATTACCGGAGGAAAAAAAGAAAAAGATCTGGTACTTCAGATCGCGAAACGTCTTGAAAGACAATTGAAAAAACGCGGCTATCGTGTCAGTATGACCAGGCGTACGGACCGTTTTCTGAAACTGCCGCAGCGTACACAAATAGCGGACAGAAAAGGTGCCAAAGTATTCGTTTCTATTCATGCCAACTCTGTTCCAAAGAGAAAACGAAGGTATGTTCAGGGGGTCGAGACTTTTTTTCTGCAAACGACAAGAGATGCAAAGTCGCAGCGCATAGCAGCACGTGAAAACAAAGCCGTACTTAAAGGTGCAGGGAACAGGCTGAGCAAGAAAGTGATCATCGATTCCGTACTCACGGGCCCGAAAATAGTACAATCAAATAAATTGGCTATCGATGTGCAGCGGCGTATCATGACCAATTTGCATATGTATTATCGGGGTGTAAAGGATGGCGGGGTAAGACATGCCCCTTTTTGGGTTCTTGTCGGTGCCAGCAGACCATCCATCCTGGTGGAAGTAGGATATATTTCGCATCCAAGGGAACGTAAAAGGCTTTTTACGCCAAAATATCAGGAACTGATTGCCAAAGGGATCGCAGAAGGGATAGACAATTATCTCAATAACCGAAGAAAAGAGATCGATATTGATTAAGGAGAAAATGATGCAGTACTTAAAATATTTTTTGACAGGGATGGTGGCTTTGCTGCTTGTCACTGCCTGTGGAGGACCGGACCGTTCGGATGATCTTATTGTTATCGATGCAGGGCATGGAGGACATGACTGCGGTGCACAGTGCGGTGGAAAACAGGAAAAAGCACTTGTACTTCAAGTAGTGCAGAAACTCCGAAAAGAGTTCAAACGCAAGGGCTACAGGGTCTATCTGACAAGAGGGAACGATACATTTCTCAAACTTGGAGAACGTACACGTATCGCCGACAAGATGGATGCAAAAGTCTTTATCTCTATCCATGCCAATGCCATTGCCGACAAGAGCCGTTTTGAAGCGGTAGAAGGGATAGAGACCTATTTCCTCCAGAAGACAAGAGATGCAAGGTCCCAAAGGGTTGCAGCCAGGGAAAATGCCGCAGTGCTTCAGGGAACAGATGCACTCAGCAAAGATGTGATTATAGATTCTGTCCTCAACGGCCCCAAGATCGTCGAGTCGAACAAGCTTGCTATCGATGTGCAGCATGGTATCATGCGGCAGGTAAAAAGCAGATACAAAGATGCGGTCAGCGGCGGGGTAAGACCGGCCCCTTTTTATGTGCTGGTGGGGGCAAGCAGGCCGTCCATACTCGTAGAAGTAGGATATATCACCAATTCCAAAGAGAGAAGCAGACTTTTTACCTCTGCTTATCAGGAGCGTATCGCCAAAGGCATCGTGGAAGGGGTAAGCCGATATCTTGACAACCGTCAAAGGGATCTGGGAGTATAAAGAGAATTCATAATGGATTCATTTAATCCTGCTACTATTTTTATAACGGTTTATGTAAAATATCAGCGTAATGAAAGGCGGAAAGATGAAAAAAATCATTTTGGGATGTTTGTTGGCAGCAGTAAGCAGTATGGCGATCGAAGTAGGGAACGTACCCCCAAGTGTAGTCTTGAGCGGGGAGAAGGGTGGAAAAGTTGATGGTTCGGCATGGAGCTCTTCTATGCTGAAAGGAAAGGTACACATTCTTTTTTATGTTGATCCGGATGAACGTGAACTGAATGAATCCCTGACCCATGCGTTGAAAAAACGCCACTTTGACAGAAACAAGTATGCCTCTGTGGCTGTCATCAATCTTGCGGCGACCTGGCTGCCCAATGCTATTTTGGAATCCAAACTCAAAGCAAAACAGAAAGAATTCCCTGATACCATTTACGTGAAGGACAGGAAAAAGGCAGTATTGAAGCAATGGGGTCTGGCCGATGACAATTCTGATATCCTCATTTTTGACAAAAAGGGAAAACTGCTCTATAAAAAATTTGGAAAACTTTCAAATAAAGAGATACAAAATGTGTTGGCACTTATAGAGAAAAATTTATAGAGCGGGTTAGAGATATCTTTTTTTAAACCACAGATAGTAGAGTGCAAAGAGGACAAATCCCATACCCAGTACCGCGGTGATAGTTTCCAAAGAAAGGCCGGTTTTGGCGGCATACCCTATAAAGAGTGCTGTGATGACATTGGAGAGCATGAAGCACATATCATTATAGGAAATGACCCTGCCCATATATTTTGGCTCTGTCTCTTCCTGTATCAGCAGATAGGTATAGGACCAGAGTGTTGTGATGAAAAATCCGGTGACAAAAAGAGAAAAGAGTGCAAGGTAAAAGTTGTATTCCAATACGGACCAGAGCCCGATGGCCATTCCTTGCAGCAGAAAGAACCAATGCAGATTCGTTTTTGAAATTATCTTGCCTATGAAAAAAGGGCCTGTCATCAGTCCGATGGCTCTGGTAGCATTCATGATCCCTATGGAAAGAGGTACAGCAATGAACTCCTTGTATCGCAAGTCGGCAAGCAGTGTGATGAGCGCATCGAAACTGGTCAGCCCTATGGCAGCATGAAGTATGATGAGATGTAAGAGTTTCATATGCGATTTTAGGTAGAAAAATCCTTCTTTGAGCATTTGCCAGTTCGAAGCGATGTGCAGGGTCTTTTCCAGTTTAAGCTGAAGCCCGAGCAGCAGCATGACAGCAACACTGTAAAGCAGAGCATCTATGCCAAAAGCAGTATCAAACCCTACTTTGTAAGTGATGACACCTCCCACAGCCATACCTGCAGCATAGGTAAAAGACCAGATGATCGAATGTATCTCATTGGTATTTTTGAGCATTTTCCCCTGAATGAGTTTGGGAAAGAGTGCCATTTCTGCGGAAAAAAGTACGGATGCTGCTGCGGAACGGATGAAAATGAGCCCCAGCAACATCCAGATAAAGTCAAGGGAGTTGATGAAAATGAAGCCGATAGTTGCACTAATCTCGATGAGAAGGAGGACGAGCATCAGCTTCTTGAAGTCAATGCGGTCAATGATGATGCCAATGAGCGGGGCAAGTACGACCGCAGGCAGCATTGCCATGGCAGCAGTCAGGGCAATGGTAATCTCATCGGCTCCAAAAGAGACGATCATGGAGAAAATAGCCACCTGTGAAAACCAGGTACCGAAATAGGATATCAGCTGTATCAGGGAAAGTCTGGCGATAACCGGGTGCTTGAGCGTCTCTCTATAGGTCATAGGAGTATTCAAGTTTCATCGTTAAGTCCGTAGCGGATATGTTTTTTTTCAAGCAGGTCAATGTATCGGCCAAAAGCCTCTTTAGCTATATCCTTATCATGGGAGGCTACGGAGATAGAGACCCTCCATCCGTCACTGTAAAGTTTGGGAAGCGAAGAGAATTCTACCTCTTTTGGCATGGTCTCCATCACGCCGATCAATTCATTTTCTTTGCACAGTGCCGTCAGAGTGTAGCGATACCAGCGCTTTGTTTCCGGCAGCAGTCTGTCTACTGTATTTTCTACCATCGGATGACTCATTTCCGGAAATCCCGGCATGAAAAAATAGCGTTCGTCCAGAGAGAAAGCGGGCATTTTGTTGACCGGATTGTCGAGAAGCTGTGCTCCTTTGGGAAGTTCCGCCATTTTTACGGGGTGGGGGTAGGCTTCTTCCCCGAGTTTCTCCTCGATGATCTTTTTAGCTTCTGCATGTACTTCCATTTGCCCGTTTCTCAGTGCGATGGCAGCACATCTTCGGGTATGGTCATCGGGTGTGGAGCCAATGCCGCCAAAAGAAAAAAGCACAGGATTGGGTTGCGAAGCGATGAATTTGATGGTCTGTACAATGAGCGCGGGATCATCTTCTATAATGAAAGAGCCGGTTAACTTGGCACCTTTGGCTGCAAGTATTTTTGTAACAAAATCAAAATGCCTGTCCTGCCGCCTGCGGTTGAGGATCTCGGTGCCGATGATAAGGGTGAAAAATTTTGGTGTTTTTGTCATGACAATATTATACCGGAAGTTTGCCAGTAAAAAGTGGGTAAACCCACTCTCCGGTTATTCTTCTATATAGTTCTTAAGTTTACGTCCGACTTTCGGGTGCTTCAGTTTTTTGATAGCGGAAGACTCAATTTGTCTGACACGTTCCCGGGTAACATTGAGTTCTTTCCCGATCTCTTCAAGGGTCCTGTCACTCTCGTCTTCGAGGAGGCCGAAACGCATACGGATGACCGCCTTCTCCCTTTCGTTGAGCTGGTCAAGGACTTCGTCGATCTGGTTGTTAAGGTCATCTTTGAGGACCACATCGGTGGGACTGAGGGTAGTTTTGTCTTCGATGAAGTCTCCGAATCTTCCATCGTCTTCGTCGCCCACAGGCGTTTCAAGGGAGACCGGTTCCTTGGTGATCTTGATGACATTCTTAACCTTGTCCACGGTCAGACCGACCTCTTTGGCGATGGTCTCGAGGTCAGGTTCTTTTCCTGTCTCCTGAAGATATTTTCGGATGATCTTGTTGATCCTGTTGATCGTTTCGATCATGTGGATAGGAATACGGATAGTCCTTGCCTGGTCGGCAATGGCACGGCTGATCGCCTGGCGGATCCACCAGGTTGCGTAAGTGGAGAATTTGTAGCCCTTTTCATATTCAAATTTGTCGACAGCTTTCATCAGACCGATATTCCCCTCCTGTATGAGGTCAAGGAACGGCAAACCGCGGTTGGTATAGCGCTTTGCGATAGAAACGACCAGCCTGAGGTTGGATTTTGCCATACGTGTTTTGGCCACTTCGCTTTTTGCTTTTCCCTGGCGTATCTGCTGAAGGATCTCCTGGAGCTTTTCTTCCGAGAGGTCGAATCCGCCTTTGCTGGCTTCCCTGGTCTCAAAAAGTTTTTTGATCTCGACATAGGTACTGACCATAGTGGTCTCCGGTACGGCATCTATGATATCTTCTTTGTCCATATTGATGATATTGGCAAGGATCTTTTGGTGGTTTTCCTTGAGCTGGTCGTTGAAGAGCGGGAGCTTGTATTCCAGACGTTTGAGTTCTTTTTCAAAACTGTCATCACTCTTGAGTGCCGTCTCCATCGCCTTGACCAACTCGTTGATGAGTTTGGAGGTAGGCCCCAGATCAAGAAGTGCCGCCTTGAGCTGCTCTTTTTTGAAAGCGATCTTGAGTCTCTCATGGATGATCTTGACCGGATCAGTCTCTGTTTCGAGGAAATTTTCAAGGTCTTCCCGGGATTTCATCCAGTCTTTTTTGGCTTTTTCAAGTTTTTTGAAACTGTCAACTACCTGTTTGACCCGTTTGTCGTTCTTTGGTTTTCCTTCCTCCCCTTCGGCGGTTTCCTCCTCCTCTTTATCTGAGTCTCCTTTGTCATCCTCGAAACTTTTGAAGAGTTCTTTGACCCGTCTTTCACGGTTAAGGAGAGGCTCTTTGTAGTTGAGGATATAGTCGATCAGGTAGGGAACGGAACAGATCGCGTCGATAATGATCTCCTCACCCTCTTCGATACGTTTGGAGAGATCGACCTCCTCTTCTTTTGTCAGAAGAGGGATCTTTCCCATTTCTCGCAGGTACATTCTTACCGGAGAGTCGGAGCGGCTCCACTCAAGAAGCTCTTTTTCTTTGTGCAGGTCGAATTCGTCTTCCCCTTCGCCGCCCAGACCCCGCTTGCGTGCATCTGCTCTTCTTTTTTTCTCTTTGTCGATCAGGAATCTGGCATATTCTGAAGCGGAAATGATCTCTATTTTGCTGTCAGCAGACAGCTTATGGATCTTTTTGGCCTGGGCAGCAGTCACTTGTTTGTTGAACTCTTTGGCAATATTTTCAAAGGTAACTACATCACCCTTTTTCTTGGACTTAAATAACGCTTCTATATTTTTCATGCTGTCTTTTGCTGCCATTTTGGTCCTTGGTATTTGAGGTGAGATTATTTAAAAAATGATTAAGGTGGATTATACCGAAATTTTCTTCGTTTTTGGTGCAAAATTTGTTAATTTTCAATTTTTTGGCTATAATCGCGAAAATTTTTATGGGTCTTGAACCCAGATAAAGGATGAACTTTGCAAGGTAAAGTTTGGAAATTCGGCGATAATATTGATACAGACCTGATTATTGCGGCTAGATATTTGAATACCAGTGAGCCTTCGGAATTGGCTAAACATATTATGGAAGATGCCGATCCCGAATTCGTTGCAAAGATGAATGAAGGTGATATTATAGTAGCAGGCGAGAACTTTGGCTGCGGGTCAAGCCGTGAACATGCGCCCATTGCCTTGAAAGCAGCAGGGATCAACGCTGTCATCGCACCGACGTTCGCACGCATATTCTACAGAAATGCATTCAATATGGGACTGCCCATTTTCGAACTTCCCGAAGCGGAAGAGATCGAAGAGGGTGATGTGGTACGCATCGATATGGATGCAGGAGAGATCATCAATGTGACTCAGGCCAAGCGTTACAAGTTCACACCGATACCGGAGTTCATGCAGGAACTGGTCAACACGGGCGGATTGATAGAATTTGCCAAAAAAGAGATAGCAGCAGGAGCAAAATAATGAAAACATATAGAATAGGCGTGATCAAAGGTGACGGGATCGGACCTGAAATTGTAGATGAAGCGATCAAAGTACTCGATTCTGTTTCTGTATCGCAGGGATTCAATCTCAAATATGAAGAGATGCTGCTTGGCGGTGCGGCGATAGATGAGACGGGTGTGCCTCTTCCTGAAGAGACCATTCAGGGAGTCAAAAAGTGTGATGCTGTTCTTTTTGGTGCGATAGGCGGCCCGAAATGGGACAACCTCGAACGTCATCTCCGACCGGAAACAGGCCTTTTGGGGCTGAGGAAAGAGATGGGGACTTTCGCCAACCTCAGGCCGGCAATCGTGTATGACGAGCTGGTCAATGCTTCAAGCCTGAAACCTGCAGTGATCCAGGGCGTGGACATCATGGTAGTACGTGAGCTTACCGGGGGTATCTATTTCGGTCAGCCAAGAGAACTGCATGAAGAGGAAGCGTTCAATACCATGATCTATACACGCGAAGAGGTCAAACGTATTGCTATAGTGGCTTTCGATATCGCTATGAAACGGAACAAGCGTATCTGTTCAGTGGACAAAGCCAATGTACTTGAAGTCAGCCAGTTCTGGCGCGAGATCGTGGAAGAAGTAGCCAAGGATTATCCTGAAGTGGAACTCTCCCATATGTATGTGGACAATGCCGCTATGCAGCTTATCCGTGATCCCAAGCAGTTCGATGTGATCCTGACAGGAAATATTTTCGGTGACATACTCTCAGATGCAGCTTCCATGCTTTCGGGTTCTATTGGCCTTCTCCCCAGTGCAAGTACGGGGAAAGGTGTGGGACTTTTTGAACCGATCCACGGTTCTGCGCCCGATATTGCGGGACAGGGGATCGCCAATCCGCTTGCAACTATTTCCAGTGCAAGTATGATGCTGCGTTATGCTTTGGGGGAAAGTGCTGCGGCGGACAAGATCGATGAAGCGATCAAAAAAGCACTGGCTGAAGGGTACAGGACAGGCGATATCGGTGATTATGATGCCAAAGAGATCTGCAGCTGTACGGAAATGGGTGATATTATTGCCAATTACGTCTCCAAATAGGTTTTTTTGATGGAAAAACGTGCACGAGTCCTGATCGACTGTGAAGATGCAAAAGGACTGGTATATCAAATATCCAAAGTCTTTTATGACAGAGGATTGAATATCGATAACAACCGGGAATTCGTCGACAAAGAGTATGGACGTTTTTTCATGCGTACGGTGGTCACCGGGATCTTTGAAACAGAGGAACTGCTTACAGAACTCAAATCAGTGGTACCCGAAGATGCCCATATCAGGGTCATAGAACCCAAAGCCAAAAAGATCATTCTGCTTGCAACGAGAGAATCCCATGCACTTGGGGACATTCTTGTCAGGCATGCGGATGGGGAACTCGATGCGACCATAGAGTGTGTGATTGCCAACCATGATACGCTTGAAACGCTGGTGAACCGTTTTGACATTCCTTTTGTTCATATTTCGGCAGAGGGATTGAGCCGGGAAGCACATGAGGCCAAAGTCATGGAGTGTATCGACCGTTACGCGTTTGACTATATGGTCCTTGCCAAATATATGCGTATTTTGACCCCCCGGTTCGTAGAGGCTTACGAAAAGAAAATCATCAATATCCACCACTCCTTTCTGCCTGCATTCATCGGGGCGAATCCTTACAAACAGGCATATGAGCGAGGCGTGAAGATCATCGGTGCAACAGCACACTTTGTGACCAATGACCTGGACGAAGGGCCTATTATCGCCCAGGATGTCATCCCTGTCAACCATCGTTTTGAATGGCGCGATATGCAAAGGGCGGGACGTGACGTCGAGAAGATCGTTCTCTCCCGTGCCCTTTCGCTGGTACTGCATGACCGTGTCTTTGTCAATGGCAATAAGACGGTCATCTTTTAATGCTATGTTCAATATTGTCCTTGTAGAGCCCTGCATACCGCAAAATACCGGTACTATCGGACGTCTCTGCGTCAATCTGGGGGCAACGCTTCATCTGATCAAGCCTCTGGGTTTCGATATCGATGACAAAGCGGTCAAGCGTGCAGGGCTTGACTACTGGAAGCATCTTGATCTGGTGGTCTGGGAAAGCTTTGATGCCTTCCTGAAAGAGCATCCTGTCGATGCACATATGTATATGTCTACAACCAAAACGGATAGTCTCTACTTCGATGCTCCTTTTAAAAAGGGCGACTATATTCTTTTTGGATCCGAGACCAAAGGTATCGACGAATCGGTACTGCTCGCACACCCTGAACAATGTATTACCATTCCCATGGGCGGCAAGGGAAGAAGCCTCAATCTCGGTGTCAGTGTGGGTGTCGTACTCTATGATGCTTTGCGCAAAAACTACGAAGGGTTTGAAAAGATCACCATCCCCAATACACTCAAGGAGTCCTGATGTCTTTTGGAGACTATCTTTATATTGTTGCGGCAGTACTGTTTGCTTTGATGACCTTTGTGATCATCAGGAACAATTTCAGGTCGAAATTTGATGAACAGGAAAGACGCAAAGACCTCACTGATACCTATGAAGAGGACTACTAACCCCCTATTTACCAATTTTTCGATAAAATAACCCCTATTTCAGTACAGGACCATTGACATGACACAACCACTACTTATCGAGATCGGGGTAGAAGAACTTCCCGCTATTCCACTGCTCAAGATCGTATCAAATATAGAAAGATCATGGAAAAAGATCCTTGAAATGTATAAACTCGATACAGAATTTGAATTTGTCTATACGCCAAGACGCCTGGTATTGAAACACAGTGCCATGCCTGAAAAACAGGAGGATCAGACGATTGAACTTATGGGGCCTCCGGTTGCCGCTGCGATCAAGGATGGAGTGCCGACCAAAGCGGCTGAAGGTTTTGCAAGAAAATGCGGTGTTCCTTTTGAGGAACTTGGCCGTGCTGACAATAATGGCAGAGAAGTGCTTTACTACAAAAAAGAGGAAAAAGGTGCCCGGACAGACGCTCTGCTTGGGGAGATGATCGGAAAGTGGATCGCTTCGATGTCTTTCGGAAAAATGATGCGCTGGGGAAGCCGGACCGATGAATTCATTCGTCCTGTCCGCTGGCTGCAGGTAAGAATGGGTGATATTGCTGTACCTGTAGCATTGTTCGGTGTGACATCCGATACAAAGACGTATGTGCATCGCATGGTCAGCTATGATGCCGTAGAAGTCCCGACGATAGAGCGTTACGACAGCATATTGGCCGAAGGAGCGGTGATGCTGCAGCCCAAAGAAAGGGAAGTACTGATACTGTCTGAATTTGATGCATTGGAAGCAGAATATGATATCGTGATAGAACGGGACAGGGCACTGCTTGCAGAAGTGGTCGCCATTACCGAAAATCCCAAAGCACTGATTGGAACCTTTGACGAACTCTTCCTTGAACTTCCGCCTGAGGTGATCATGACATCCATGAAAGAGCATCAGCGTTATTTCCCTGTTTTTGAGCATGGAAAGATCACCAACAAATTCGTAGTGGTCAGCAATGCCTATACTGATGATTACAGCAAAGTGACCGCAGGAAATGAACGCGTGCTCAAGCCGCGTCTGGCAGACGGTCTTTTCTTTTACCGTAATGACCTCAAGAACGGGCTTTCTACGGATGGTCTTGAAAAAGTACAGTTCATTGACGGGCTGGGAACTTTGGCAGACAAGATCAAACGGGAAAAAAATATTGCTGTCAGACTGCTCGCGCTCTATATGGACAGACTTGAAGCCGTGACAGGCAAGAGTACCGCAGAGCTTGAAAAACTGATGGACAGGGCTGTAGAACTTGCAAAGGCTGACCTGATGAGCGAAATGGTTTACGAGTTCACGGAGCTCCAAGGGCTGATGGGCTATTACTATGCCAAGGCACTGGGTGAGGATATGCTGGTCTATACGGCGATCAAAGAACAGTATATGCCTGTAGGCGAGGGAGCGGAGCTGCCAAGTTCCATCTTCTCTTCCATCGTCGCGATGAGTATCAAGCTTGATACGCTTTTGGGGCTTTTTTCGGTTGGAAAGATACCCACCGGTTCCAAAGACCCTTTTGCCCTCAGGCGTGCGGTCAACG
>JALSTF010000086.1 GCA_026983895.1 Sulfurovum sp. | reverse complement strand
TCTGTTTTTCACTCTGAGTATTGGAGTTGTTTCCCTGTCGGTTCTGTCTGTGGGGGTTTGGTCTTCTGCTTCTTTGCGGTTTGTTAGCGTCGGGCGTTTTTTGCCCTTGATTTTGAGAGTTTTCGCTGTTTGGTTTGTTGTTTTCCATCTAAATTATCCTTTAATTCATTATATAAGTGATGATAAATAGATGTCTCAGCTTCATGAGGCCGCAGATTGGAAGGCAGTTCCAGTACTGCAAATGCTGCGTTGACCAATTCTTTGGGAAAGGCACCCATCAGATTCTTAGAAAGTTTTTTTCGCGGCTGCGAAAAAGCGATCCTGAGGAACGCTTCGAACTTCTCATTATCGAATGATGTGTCTTTCTCAATTAAAAGCACGGCAGAGGTGACGTTGGGGGGAGGAACGAATGCTTCGCGCTCAACCTCGAAGCAAAGTGTTGCTTTCCCCACGGTCGATGCAAGTACGGAAAGAGCGGAAAACTCCTTCTGCCCCGCATGTGCCGCAAATTTTACGGCAACCTCTTTTTGAACCATAACCAGTACAGACCGGCAGTGTTCATCCTTGAATGCTTTTAAGATGATATTGGTCGCGATATAATAGGGCAGGTTGGCCACCAGATGATAAGGTTCATCCAGCAGGCTTCCCGACTCCCAACGCTCAAGCACATCTCCGCAGCGCAGTTCGAACCGCCCCTGTGAGATGGGTGCTTCGAATTCACTGTTCAGATGCTCGCATAATCTTTTATCAACCTCAAATGCTGTGACATTTCGAACTTTTACAAGCTCTTTGGTTAAATCACCTAAGCCAGGCCCGATCTCTGCAACCCTAAGGTCGTCGTTGGGCATCGCTTGGATGATTTGCTGAAGGTAGTAACCGCTTTTCAAAAAATTCTGGCCAAACTTCTTACTTGCAAATTCAGCCAAATTCTCGATAATCATACTATAAAATACCTTCATCTTAGATGGAACCGCCTCTGCCAGCTGCCATCTAATCCCCCATTTGGGATAATTTTTGTATAATCTTACCATAATTTTAAATGAATTGAGATGCTTTATATGGATTATTTTGCAAAACGTATTATTCCCTGCCTTGATGTGAACGAGGGGAGGGTGGTCAAAGGGGTCAACTTTGTAGGGCTGCGTGATGCAGGGGACCCCGTGGAAGTGGCAAAGCGCTATAATGATGAGGGTGCGGATGAGATCACCTTTTTGGATATCGGTGCAAGCCATGAGGGACGTGATACCATTGTTGATGTGGTAAAGAAGGTGGCAGAGGAAGTCTTCATCCCCCTCACTGTGGGCGGCGGGATTCGTGAACTTCCCGATATCTACAACCTGCTGAATGTCGGATGTGACAAGGTCAGCATCAATTCAGCGGCTATCAAACGTCCTGCTTTCATTGAAGAGGGAGCCAAACGTTTCGGTTCGCAGTGTATTGTTGTGGCTATCGATGCCAAAAGAGTGGCGGATGGTAAATGGCATATCTTTACGCATGGCGGCCGAAATGACACAGGTCTTGATGCCATTGCCTGGGCAAAAGAAGCCTATGAAAGAGGAGCGGGGGAACTGCTGGTGACCTCTATGGATGCTGACGGGACCAAGGCGGGTTTTGATAATGAGCTCAACAGAAAGATTGGCGAAGTGGTTAACATCCCTGTCATTGCGAGCGGCGGAGCGGGGACGATGCAGCATATTGAAGAGGCATTCACCCTTGGAAATGCCGATGCTGCGCTGGCTGCTTCCATCTTCCACTTCAGAGAGATCGACATCATGGATCTCAAACGCTATCTGAAAAACAAAAATATACCAGTAAGGCTGTAAATGATCATTTGTGCAGGAAAAAGCGAACAGTTTGACTTTGCGATGCCCGTAGGGGTGGGAATGATGGAAGTGGCCATCAACCTGACCCGTATGTGCGAGTCGAAGAAACCCGACTACATCCTCTTTGTGGGTACGGCAGGTTCCTACGGGGAGAAGAAGATCTTCGATATTATCGAGTCAAAAACGGCCTCCAATATTGAAAACAGTTTTTTTTCGGGAAGATCCTACAGCCCCATAGACAATGTCGTTTCGGCACTCAGCCCTGCTGAGATGCATCGGTTACAGCCTGCGCGGGTCGCTTCGCTCCACCGCTCCGGTTCCAACCCTACAGATGACAAGCAGTTATCGTCTGCTTCACAGGTTTCACGTGAAACACTGGTGAACTCCTCTAATTATATTACAACAGACAAAGAGATTGGAAAGTTCTATACGGCCCAGAATGTACAGATAGAGAATATGGAGTTCTTCGCCGTAATGAAAGTAGCACAGTATTACGGTATTTCTGCCGGAGGTATTTTCTGCGTGACAAACTATTGTGATGAAAATGCCCATGCCGATTTCGAAAAAAACCAGACAGAAGCAATGAAGAAGCTCGATATCTATGTAAAGCAGAGAGCATCCAAATAACAAGCAAACCGCACAGGGTGGATTTATCCGCCTTTTTTCAATAATAGTGGATAAATCCACTCTACGGATAGATAAAAATGAAAAAAATCATACAAGACCTCAGCAGAGATGAACTTGCACAAATAATTAAACCGGCTTTCCGGGCCAAGCAGATCTGGCACTGGATCTACCACAAATATGCTGCCTCCTTCGAGGAGATGCAGAACCTTCCCAAAGCGATGCGCGAAGCGCTTGCTTCGGAATATACCCTTTCTCCACTCAAGACCCTTACGGTTCAGGACAGCATTGACGGCAGCCGGAAATACCTTTTCGAACTCCATGACGGGCATACGGTTGAAGCTGTCCTGCTTCTGATGCGGGAGAAGGAGTATCATGAAGATGGCTCTGTAAAGCACCAGGAGCGCTATACAGTGTGTATCTCCTCTCAGGTAGGGTGTAAGGTAGGGTGTGCCTTTTGTTTGACCGCAAAGGGCGGTTTTATGCGAAACCTGACACCCGGAGAGATCGTCGAACAGCTCCGTATGATAAAGAAAGATAATGATATCGCTGCCAACCGCCGTGTCAACATCGTTTTCATGGGTATGGGAGAGCCGCTTGACAACCTCGATGCTGTTGCAAAATCAGTAAAGATCTTCGCCGATGAAGAAGGGATGGCCATTGCGCCGCACAGGCAGACCATCTCCACCTCCGGGCTGAGCAGCAAGATAGAGAAACTCGGTAAAATGGAGCTCGGCATCAACCTCGCCATCTCCCTGCATGCGGTCGATGACGAGCTGCGTCAACAGTTAATGCCTATTAACAAAGCGTATAATATCGAGTCGATCATCACGGCAGTCAAAAATTTCCCTGTCAACGACAGAAAACGTGTCATGTTCGAGTACCTTGTCATCAAAGATGTCAATGACGACATCTCGGCGGCGAAAAAACTTCTTTCCCTGCTTGACGGTATCAAGGCCAAGGTCAATCTGATCTACTTCAATCCTTACGGCGGTACGGAGTTCAAAAGGCCGTCAGAGAAGGATATGCAGCAGTTTCAGGAGTATTTAACCAAAAGAGGACTACATTGCACCATTCGCGAGTCCAAGGGGCTGGATATCTCAGCTGCATGCGGACAGTTACGGGAACAAGAACTTGAAAGGAAATAGCACACATG
>JALSTF010000085.1 GCA_026983895.1 Sulfurovum sp. | reverse complement strand
ACGCTTATAAAAAGAAAAAACGGGAGTGTTAAAAATTCCGTGTCAGTCTGATAAAATACTATCAAGGACTGACAATGAACGAAGAATACGAATTTGATTTCGATGAGATACTCAACGAATTTAGAAGTGGTAAAAAACTTACAGGCAAAGGCGGACTTTTAGCTCCGCTTATCAAGCAACTTACCGAAGCGGCACTCGAAGCAGAAATAGAATCCCATATTGCCAATGATGTACTCTTCGGAAGAAAGAACAGACGCAACGGTGTGAATAAAAAAACCATCAAAGGTACCAGCGATGGTAGCTTTGAACTAGAAACTTCCAGAGATCGTAACGGTACTTGTTGAATGCCGCCGCTGCAAGCAGCAGATTGATATCATCGCCTATAAATCCTTTGAGATAGTTCCGTGCAAGTCTATGGTCTGATTTGAGATGTCCGATGATCGGCTCAATGGCAGCCCTTCGTCTGAACTTCTGAGACCGCCCCACATTTTGTGTAAGCCAATTTTCACCTCATAGCCATATTGAATTATAGCCAAACTCATCTAATTCTCTCCTCAATGCGATCTTTGAACTCTACGGATAACTGAGAGATGATCTCAGCCCAGTTTGAGATTGATTTATCCCATTTTCTGGATATATCCTGATAGATCAGATAGACAAGCTTGAAAAGAGAGTCGTCGTTGGTAAATCTCCTCTTAGACTTCATAACCTTTCAAATCTGTCGGTTAAAGCCCTCTACGGTATTGGTCGTATAGATGATCCTGCGTATGGGTTCGGTATATTTGAAATAAGCTGATAGTTTCTCCCAATGATTGGTCCAGGAGTCGATCACCATCGGGTACTTCTCTCCCCATTTGGCTTCCAGCTCAAGGAGCGCTTCCTCTGCCGCAGCCAAGGTCGGTGCCTTATAAACCTTTTTGAGATCACTCATAAACTCCTTTTGGTATTTGGATCCCGCATACTTGAGAGAATAGCGTTATATCATTTATATAGTAATTAGATTAATTTGGAGCGAATTCCCTGGAGTATTTGGTCATTCCAAATCACCTACTATATTTTTGGGGTAATAGTGTCAGCTAAATTGTCAGTAAGTAATGCCCATTATCTACTGACATTTATATTTTTTAAGATACAATAAACTCTAACAAAGCCCTATATTACGGGGGTTAGAGCTATTTCCTTGCTAGCCATCCGAGGGGTTCGAATCCCCCTCTCCCGGCCACTTCTTTTACCTGATATGAAAAATAAAAACTCCACCCCTCCCTTAAATACCATTGACAAAATAGATGTTTTAGTGTATAAAACAGATGAAGAGTAATGAACAAAAGAATTTACTCTGTTTTTGTTATAATAAAATATATAATATAAGCCATCTGGAACAGGATGTGTCTAAAGGAGAAATATTGATCCCGTTTAGTGATGAAGAATTGGAACCGGCGGTAAAAGATGTTATTGAGAAGGTGCGTCCTTCTATCAAACTCGACGGTGGCGATATAGAACTTGTTGCCATTAAAGAGGGTGTGGTGTATGTGCAGCTTCAAGGAGCCTGTGTCGGTTGCGGAAGCGCCGGTACGACCATTAAGTTCGGGGTGGAAAGACAGCTTAAGACATTGATACATCCCGAAATCACGGTCATGAGTGTCCCTCAGGGATGGGAAGACAAACTGGATCAATTAGGGTAAAATGAGTAAAATAAGTCAAGAAATATTATTGCAAAGAGCGGAAAAAGAGTTTCTGGAAGGCAAATTCGAATCTGCATTGAGAGCGTATGGATTAATCCTGAAGGACTACCCTGCTTTGGATGAAGCTAAAGTAGGTGCTTACCTTAGCGATCTCGGTATGGAGAGTGAAGAAGAAGCGCAGGCTTTGTTCGATTATTATCAGATGATCAAAGGTGAAAAGAAGAACGCGGCGGAGATCATCGATTCTCTTATTGATTCGCTTGATATGACCAAAGAGAGTATTTATGAACTGTTGTCTGCTCCGGTAGAAGAGCAGGTAGAATATGGAGATGGCATCCGCTATAATGATTTCCTTGCACTTGTAAAAAGCAGAGGGAGTTTCAAAAAGACGTTTGAAGATATCATGTTCTCTACCAAAGTAGTGATCACAGATAAGGATGAGTTCATCGATTTTGTGACCAAACTTGCAGATGAAGGCTTTGATGAAATGGCCCTTGGATATTTGGATGCTACGGCAAGTCTTTTTGGAAATGATCAGGACGTGCTGGCCCTTTACAATGTGGTGCAGGGAATGAAGAAGTGAAAATAGATTTCAATGAAAAGGGCTACAGATACCTTACCGATGATACCGGTGTACTCGATGGCGATACGCTTTTTCTAAGAACCGCCCAAAATACGCCTTACTATGACAAACTTGAGAACAGGCCGGCTTCGATCACCCCTGACGAGCTGATAGCTTTGTGGGGCCTTGATAAAATGAAAGTGGTCGGTGTAACCGGTACAAATGGAAAGACAACGGTTACCGCAGCTATTTATTCTTTTCTGCTCGATCTGGATGAGAAGCCTGCGCTTCAGGGGACAAGAGGGCTTTTTGCCGAGGAAAAGCGGATAGAAGAGAAAAGTATGACCACACCATCTATTCTTGAAACGCTGCACAATATGAAGCAGACGATGGATCTGGGGTGCAATTATTTCATTATGGAAGTAAGTTCCCATGCGATCCATCAGAAGCGCATCGAAGGGCTTGATTTTGCACTCAAAGTACATACCAATGTAACCAGTGACCACTTGGATTATCATGGTACTGTGGAAGAGTACAGACGTGTCAAAAGTCTCTTTTTTGCGGATGAATCCCCCAAACTTTTAAACAAAGATGATATCAAGAGCATCACTTACAATCCTATAGGTGCGCAGAGTTATGGTGTAGATGAACCTGCAACGTTCAAAGTACAGGCTTTTTCTTTGCTGCACGGGATCACTGCGGGCATTAAACATTTGCGGGAAGAAGCTACTTTCCATTCTCCGATGGTAGGTCTTTTCAACCTCTTTAACCTGATGGCTGCGATCGGTGCGGTACAAATGCTCACTGGCCGTCCGATAGAAGAGATCTGTGAAGTGGTAGAAAATTTTGCAGGTGTAGCCGGACGGATGGAAGTGGTAAGCCGTGACCCGCTGGTCATTGTTGATTTTGCCCATACGGATGACGGGATGCATCAAGTGCTCGATTCCATTAAAGACCGGGATATCTCTGTGGTATTCGGTGCGGGGGGAAACCGTGACAAGGGAAAACGTCCCCGTATGGGTGCGGTTGCGGGGAAATTTGCCAAGAAGATCTATGTGACTTCCGACAACCCCCGTGATGAAGTACCGGAAATGATCCTTGAGGATATTCTCGTCGGTCTGCACGGGAAAGACCATGTGACGGCGACACCGGACAGGAGACTGGCTATCAAAATGGCATTGGATGATCTTGGCGAAAATGAAGTACTGCTCATCCTGGGCAAAGGGGATGAAGATTATCAGGAGATCAAAGGGGTAAAGCACCACTTCGATGACAGGGAAGTGGTGCGGGAGCTTCTGGCTCAGAGATAATGTTTTTTCTTGTTTGTTGAATGTCCCATTATTTTAACTGTGGCTTTGTTTT
>JALSTF010000084.1 GCA_026983895.1 Sulfurovum sp. | reverse complement strand
CATTCCCAGCTTTCGCCTATGCGTTGTTACTCTTTTTCGACTTAGCTACGGCTAGGCCTTCAAAAGAGTGCCTAGCCTAGGCAAAAGCTGGAAATGTTGTGAGTATCACCTATTATTAGAGGTGCCCATATGTATGAAAGAGAGGTCAAAATGAGATTTTTGTTATTTTTGGCAGTATGGATCATCACTGCGCAAGCTGCTGACGAAACAATGCTGTTGGGGCAGTGGAACAGTGTGACGCAAAGTATCAACAATGGTACACGGACAACGGAGAAAGAATATCTCAAGTTCTATGGGGACCACACATTCGAGATCCTTTTCCTCGTGACTGTACAAAAAGGGAATGCCTATGTGAAAGATCTTCGTATAGCAGGAAAGGGTCTGTGGAAAACACGAGGCAATATACTTGTCGTGGTTGTCAAAAACGTTGAAGTGCCTGTCGCCGGGGAAGTGTACGGAATATCCAATGATTCGCTCCGGACGATCGCTTCCACTTTTCATGACCGCTTTAAGAATGACCCCATCCGTATTTTGGTGATGAAGGCATTAAGCCCGCATAAACTGGTAACTGAAAACAAAGCGAAACAAATCGTACAATACAAACGACAGCCGTAATAGGGGACAACAGTCATAGATTGGCAGAAAGGGCGAGCAGCCGGCAGGAGTTTTCAAGTATGGAGACCTTCTTCGCCATTTCAGTGATATCTCTGTCATAGGAGATCAGCCCGTATCCTTTGATCAGCAGCAGGTGGCTCTCATGCTTCTGGAAAAACTGAGGGATCTCGTAAGGTGCCCGTTCAAGCCAGTCATCGATACTTTTGGGATCATAGACAACAATCTCACCGATGATCTTTTTCCCGTGATAGTCCTGGGGAGAGACCTTCCCGTGTTTCAGAGAGTAGGCTGTAGCATAGGGCGGCATCGTAAAACAGATATATTTGGCGTTGGGAATGGTTTGATAGATACGTTCATGGATAGGGACATCGGAACTTGCTTCCGCCCAGCGGTAATCTCTTTTTTGACAGTCGAGCGCGATAAATGCATCTTCAGAGACTTCGTCAAGTATGGTGTAGTTCCTGTTGATGATAAAGCCGCTGGCAGATATCCGTGCCGAGATAGAACCATGGTAGACACCGAAGAAATTTTTGTTGAACATGGAAAGCGAGACATGCTTGATGTCTTCGATGAGATGTTTGTCCATTGCGGGAAACCTTTGTTAGGAATATTTTGCTATTATAACGATAATATTTAGTGAATAATGAACAATAGAGAAAGAAGAATGCAGGAATGTATAGTTCTGCAATGCTTTTGTTTAAAAAGGGAACAGGTGGAAACTCCGCATATACCGGTACTTTTGGAAGAGGTTTTAGAGAGCTTCAAAGAGGTGCCCGAGGGCTATTTTGTCGACTGTACCCTCGGATATGCCGGGCACAGCCTGGCCGTACTGCAAGACAATACACAGTTGAAGCATATCGGTATTGACAGGGATGATGAAGCCTTGGCTTTCTCTGCCCAGCGTCTTGCACCGTATGCAGAACGAAGCAGACTCTATAAAGGTACTTTTGCAACGGTGCTTCCCGGACTTCAGGAAGCACCGGTGACTGCTTTGCTTGCCGATTTTGGTGTTTCTTCTTTGCAGCTTGACAAAAAAGAGCGCGGTTTCGCATTCGATTCCCAGACCCTTGACATGCGTATGGATGCAAAGGCTCCCCTTTCTGCCTATGAAGTGGTCAATACCTATTCCAAAGAAAAGCTCGAATATATTTTTGATACCTACGGAGAGGTACGTTCCTACAGAAGGCTGGCTGCGGCTATTGCCGAAGAACGCGCCAAAGCACCCATCGAGAGTGCCAGGGCCTTGAGTGAAGTGGTCAAACGTGTCATCCCTTCCGGAGGGAAGATACATCCTTCTACACTTCCTTTTCAGGCGATACGCATCGAAGTCAACAATGAACTCGGAGAGATCGAAGGACTGCTTGATGCCATTGAATCGAGACACTATGCGGGGGAAGTGGTCTCGCTTATTACTTTCCATTCGCTTGAGGACCGTTTGGTGAAAAACCGGTTTAGAAAGTGGAGTCTGGAATGTATCTGTGATCCCCACGCGATACGCTGTACCTGCGGGAAAGGGCATGCACTGGGCAAAGCACTTTCACGGAAGCCCGTGACCGCTTCCAAAGAGGAACTCAAGACCAATCCCAGAAGCAGGTCGGCAAAGCTTCGAAGTTTCAGGTTTAAGCGTGACAGTTGAGATGGATACGAGAGCAGCAAAGAAAAGTGAACCCAACGGGATCACGTTCAAGATGGTGATGATCATTCTTATTGCCGTGACGATCGTATTGATCCTGACAACGATAAAGGTCTGGTTGAGCAATCAGATCTATTATGAAAGCAAAAAGGTCAACAAGATACAGCGGGAAGTGTCGGCGCTTAAGGCTGAACGGGTCTTGCTTGAACAGCATATAGAAGCATTGAAATTCAAGAACCGTGTGACCGATACGATCTTTATACTTGACAATACGGATGAATAGATGATCAGAAAGTTCGTAACCTTTGCTGTTGACAAGCCGATCATCAACCATATCCTGCTGGTCTTTATGCTTGTCCTTTCCATTTTTGCCTATCAGGATATCCCCAAAGAGATCTTTCCCCCTTCCGAACTTGACCAGATCACCGTGACAGGCGGTTATCCCGGTGCCAGCGCCGATGTACTTGACAAGATGGCTGTCAAGAATATTGAAGATGATATGAAGAGCATCAGTGAGATAGAAAATGTCGAAACGGTCATACAGAACGGGTCGTTTACGATCCTTGCCGATATCAAAGACGGCAGTGACAATCAGCTTGTACTGGGCGATGTCAAAGATGTCATTGCGAACATACGCCGTGACCTGCCTGCCGATATGGATGAGCCCATTGCCCGGATCACAGTGCATGATTTTCCGCTGCTGCTGGTCGCGATCTCCGGAAATGTACCCACCCGTCGGCTCCTGCATATAGCGGATGACCTCAAGGGCAAACTGAGCAGGTTCAAAGAGCTCAGCGGTATTACCATACGGGGCGATGCAGATGATGAAGTACTGATAGAACTTGACAATGCCAGGCTTACCGCCTATGGTTTGCCCAAAGAAGAGGTATACCGGGCGATAAGTGCGTTGAGCTCCATCTTCCCTATCGGTACGATCGAGCAGCATGGAAGCCATCTTTATCTTTCTACCATCAACGGAGAAAAGACGGCGGATGCACTCGCCTCCACACTGATAAGCGTGTCAGGAAAACGGATACGTATCGGTGATATAGCCAGGGTGCATTTCGGACTGAGCGAGAGCAGGGAGCTGTCGCATTTCAACGGCGTACGCAATATCTCTATCAACATCAACAAGACCAAAAAAGGCAACGCCATCGCCTTGAGCAGAGAGATCAAGCAGATGCTGAAAGAGGTACAGAAGTCCTATAAAGATGTGACCTTCGAAGCCTATACCGATACCTCTGTCTGGATCAAGAACCGTTTGAATCTGGTTTCCTCCAACATTCTTTTCGGGCTCATTCTGGTCTTTCTGGCATTGCTTTTGAGTGTCAATTACCGTATCGCACTGGTCGTTGCCATCGGCATC
>JALSTF010000083.1 GCA_026983895.1 Sulfurovum sp. | reverse complement strand
CTGGTCTGGGATTACATGGGACGTTTCCGTATCTACCTGGCTGAGACCATGAACATTATCCCTGAAGACAGATTCGAGTTCCTCTGGGTCATGGATTTCCCGATGTTCGAAGTGGAAGAAGGAAAGATCAAAGCATTGCACCATCCGTTCACGCAACCCAAGTCACTCGATTATGATGACATAGAAGAGATCGAATCCATCGCCTACGATGTCGTACTTAACGGTACGGAACTCGGAGGAGGATCCATTCGTATCCATAAAGAGGAAATGCAGGAAGAGATCTTCAAACTTCTCGGTATCTCGGAAGAAGAAGCACAGGAAAAATTCGGCTTCCTTCTCGATGCACTCAAATTCGGCGCACCACCGCACGGCGGGTTTGCACTCGGACTGGACAGAATGATCATGATCATGACAGGGGCAAGCAGTATCAGGGATGTCATTGCCTTCCCGAAAACACAGAAAGCACAGTGTCTTCTTACCCAGGCACCGAGTGAAGTGGACAATGAACAGCTTAAAGACCTGCACATCAGAGTACGCCAGCAGGCACCTACGGCATAATTATATTTTAAAGGAAAGACGCATGAAAAAACTATTTTTGATCATCGGGGCACCAGGCTCCGGAAAAACAACGGATGCGAGTATCATCGCTGAAAAACATTCTGACAAGATCGTCCACTACTCTACAGGCGACATGCTCAGAGAAGAGGTAGCAAGCGGTTCAGAACTGGGAAAGACCATCGAGAGCTATATCTCCAAAGGCGCACTGGTGCCCCTGAACATCATCATCGACACGATCGTCTCCGCCATCAAGAATGCACCGGTAGACACCATCCTCATAGACGGATATCCAAGAAGCGAAGAACAGATGACCGCTTTTGACGAACTTGTCAGCAAAGAAAATGACATTGAACTGGTTTCCGTCATCGAAGTAAGAGTCAGCGAAGAAGTAGCCAGAGAAAGGATCCTCGGACGAAGAGCGGAAGCTGCTCCGGGCGAAGAGAGAAGCGACGACAGCGAAGAAGTCTTCAATGACAGAATGAAGATCTACACCGATCCGCTGCCTGCCATTCAAAGATTCTATACAGACAAAGGTCTTCTGACCATCATCAACGGCGAACGAACACTCGATGAAGTGGTGGACGAGATGGAAAGATTCGTTCTTAGCAAAAGTTAAGGGCATCTTTATATCCTAACCTAAAAAGGCGGTGCGGAATCCGTACCCTGTCTTCTTCCTCTTTGAGTTATTCTTGTATAAACAGAACATATTATATTCTTTACTTTTACATATATCACCCCTGTCTGCATAGAGACAGATAATACTAATTATTTTATATTCTTATAATTAAATAAAATCTATAGATATTCTTGACATTACTGTTTTATTCAACTATACTATTCAATCTTAAATAAACACTTCAAGGAAAATGATGAAAAAAAGTAAGCTTAATTTACTCGGAACCGGTATTGCCTTGTCACTTGTGACTTCTACACTTCTCCATGCAACCAATGGAGATACACTTATCGGACTGGGTGCCAAAGCCAGAGGTATGGGTGGTGTCGGGATCGCTGTCACACATGGTGCAGAATCAGGATTGGCCAACCCCGCGTTAATCACTACTGTTGAAAAAACAGAGATCTCTTTCGGTGGCACGATTTTTATGCCCGATATCAAAACACAGCTCAATACAAACCCGATGGCTCCGCTCCCGCCTCAGGCCAAAATGACATCTGATGCAGATATCAACCTGATCCCGGAAGTTTCACTTGCCAGCAAAATTACTGAAAACTTTTATATCGGTGTAGGTATGTGGGGAACCGGCGGTATGGGTACAGACTACAGCCAGGGTCCCGGTCTCAATCAGACTATCATGAATGGACAATTCTCAAACTTCAATATGGTAACAAACCTGCAGCTTATGCAATTTGCCGTTCCTCTTGCCTATAAAACAGGAGGGTTAAGCCTCGCCGTTGCCCCGATCATTATGTATGGTAATCTCGATATCAGCTATACCCTTCCTTCACCATTTTCTCCACCTCCATATCCAACCATCGGTGCAGGCTTGGCACAGGATTTCGGTTTTGGATTCAACCTTGGTGCTACCTATGATTTCTCAAACGGCCTGGTATTGGGTGCAGTATACAAATCAAAGATCGATATGGAATATACGAATCAGCTAAGTACTGCGACCAAACCTTTTGGTATACAGCTTCCTGACGGAAACCACCTTGAACAGCCGGCTGAATTCGGCGTAGGTATTGCCTATACCATGGGACAGCATACGTTTGCATTCGATTATAAAAAGATTCAATGGTCAGATGCCAAAGGATACAAAGATTTCCAATGGGAAGACCAGAATGTCTATGCCTTCGGTTATGAGTATGCAGAGGACAACTGGGCATTGAGAGTCGGTTACAACTATGCATCCAGTGCCGTAGTAGAGACAATGAATCCTGCGATGAATATGTTCAACCTTCTGGGCTTCCCCGCAACGGAAGAGCAGCATTACACAGTGGGTGGAACATACGCTTTCAACGATCAGTTCTCTATGGATCTGGCATATGTTTATGCACCGGAGAATACAGAGACATTTGATGTAAGTGCCTTGAAAATGGGTATAGATTCAGTGACCACTGACCACTCAGAAAACTCTATCTCTATCCAACTGAACTACACATTCTAAAACCTTTGTACCAAACTCCGGTTTGGTATGAAATATCTTCACACTTTTTTAAATCGATTTAAACTTTACCCCATCTTCTACCCTTCTTAAGCAGCTTAGTGTAAAATATAAAAATAACTTATTTAATTAAAGTATTTTAATCAATAAAGGTGTATTATGAAAAAAATTACAATGTTCGCATTGCTACTGTGTTCTCTCTCTGTTTCAGGACTCTATGCCAATATCATTACCATAACAGGTACCGTTGTTTCCGACGATAAAAAGTATATCGGTGCGCGTTATATGGGATATGTCAAAGAGGTTTATGTCAATATAGGAGACAAAGTCAGGCGTGAAGACGACCTCTTCAAAATGGAATCTGCGGAATTCGACATTATCAAAGAGCAGGTTAATCTCGGCCTCGAACAGGCAGAGATATTGACAGATGTTTACCGCAGCAAACTGGATGAGATACGCCGCAATCAGGCACTGCTCAACAGACACAGCAACAGTGCCATGAATTTTCAGGACATGAGCGAAAACCTCTCCATCACAGCCGAACATACCGAAGCCATGCTCAAAGCAATGAAGGCGATCGTAAAAAGTGCTGCGCAAAAAGCCAAAGAGGTCAGCCTTATTTCCCATTATCTTGAAGTCAAGGCTCCCAGTGACGGGATCATCGTGCAGAAAAATCTGCATGTAGGGGACATGGTCATGCCCGGATTTCCTGTCATGATACTCGTCAACCTCAACCATCTCGAAATAGAAGCTCAAATCTCCGAATCTGACCTTCTCAAGGTCAATGAAGGCGATTTTGTCAAATTCCAGATCCCTTCCATTCGCTATAAAGGACGCGGGCGCATCAAGTCCATCGTTCCGAGCGCCAACCCTATGACACATACTTTTACCATCCGTATCTCTTTTCACCGTGATAACAAAAAGATCTATCCGGGAATGTACACCAAAATACAGATAGAGTATAATCCTTCTTCCCTGGAATAGGGATC
>JALSTF010000082.1 GCA_026983895.1 Sulfurovum sp. | reverse complement strand
TTTTCGATGATCACAACCGCATCATCGATCAAAAGACCCAGAGAAAGGATGATCGCTGTATAGACAACGATGTTCAATTCCTGCCCGAAGAGCACCAGTACGGTCATCGTACCGAAAAAGACGATAGGGATGGAGAAGCCCACCGCAATGACCGCACGGAAGTTCCCCAGAAAGAACATCAGTACGATCAGTGTATAGATAATGGCATCCCGAAGCGCTTCAAGCATATTCGTATTGGAAGTCTCTACAAGGTCACGCTGGGTATCCGAGATCTCGAAATGAATATTTTTATACTCATCCTGAAGCTTTTTCATCTCTTTTCGGGTGATCCTGCTCACATCCAGTACCGAACCTCCGGGGGCACGCTGTACCGCAAGCGCGATCCCCTCTTTAGAATTCCCGATATAGCCAGAGAAGCGCTTTTCATGGGTCCAGTTGACCGTAGCGATGTCCCCCAAAAAGAGATTGGGCATGACCGGCAGTCGTTTCAGCCTTTCCACCTGATCTTTTTCTCCATAGAAGGTCAGCGTAAAGAAACCGTTCTCCCCTTTCACGAATCCCAGAGGAAGATTCTTGTTGGCTGCAGCAATGGTCTTGGTCAGTTTGTCCAGATTGACATGGTATTTGGCTGCTTTTCTGGGATCGATCTCAATGCTGATGGCACTCTTGTATCCGCCGAAAACCTCCACATTCCCTATGGCCGGGTTGCTTAGCAGGTAGGGTTTGATAAAAGAGTCCGCAACCTTGCGCACGTCTCCGAGTGAAAGTGCCTTGATCTTCGGGCTCAGGGTGATCACCTCTACAGGAAGCGTGAATGCCCCGGTGGTATAGATAGCCGGAGAAGCATTGGCCGGAAGCTTGCTTTTGACGATGGAGAGCGCATTGCTTACATCTACCGCAGCGGCGTTCAGTCCTTTGTCATACTCGAATTCCGCTTTGACAATGGAGAAATTCGCCATATTGGTCGAACTGATATTCCTGACCAGTGCCAGTCTCGCCACCTCCTCTTCGATGGGTTTGGAGACAAGGTTGGTGACCACATCGGCTGTGGCACCGGGCATTTTGGTGACGATGACCACTGTGGGACGCTCCACATCGGGAAAGAGGTTTTTGGGCATACCGACAAGCCCATAGATACCGATAAAGAAAAGCGCCGTGATCATACTGTAGATGAAATAGGGGCGGCGGTGAAAAAATTCAAACATAGATCCGACCCCTTATCTGTTCTTGACCGTGACAGGCCTGCCGGCAAGCAGCTGAAGCAGGATATCCGGTTTGGCAATGACCACCTCATCGCCATCGGCAAGCCCTTTCACGATGACACTCTCTTCACCTCTGGCGACGATCTGCACTTCAACAGGCCTGGCCTTCTGATGCTGTATGACAAAACAGTAGTTCTTCGCATCTTTTTGCAGCAGTGCATTGATCGGTACCCTGGTACCTTTTTTGTCATACGTGATCAGGGAGACCGGGACGCTTTCCCCATTCGATCTTTGGGTCCTAACATCGGCACGATACTCCAGCAAACCGTTGAACGTACTTTCCAGTGCCTGCATAGCATACTTTTTCCCTTCAAAAAGACAAGCCTGTGCATGGTGTCTGTCAGCGGTACGGATCAGCAGATATTTCCCGTTTTCATTTTCGATACGCAGCAGCGGTTTGCCGGGCATCGCCATCTCGCCAGCATTGGCAAAGGTCTTGGCAACCTGTCCTTCTATTGGTGCTCTCAGTGTCGTATAGGAAAGCGCCGTTTCTATCTGGGAGAGGTTCGCATTGAGGATCTTGATCTTATTCCCAAGTGCCTGTACCGCCGCTTCAAGCCCTTTGATCGCCGTCTCTTCCTTCTGGGACATTTCTATGGAAGCACCTTTGACCCTTAAGAGCTTCAGTGTACGGCGGTGTGTCGCTTTGGCATTGGCCAGTGCGATCTGTTTGGCCGAAAGTTCCGTTCTGGCCGAATCGGTCTCGAGCTTGACCGTGTATTTCTTGTCCTGAAGGTCACGGTCATCCAATCTTGCAACGACATCCCCCTTTTTCACGGGCGTACCGCTTGCCAGGATCTTGACGATACGCGCAGGGGTCCGTGATGAGACCGTCACACTGCTGTCACTCATCACTGTTGCCAGATAGGGTACATGCAGTGTCTCGTTCTGTTCTTTGGCCTTGAACGTTGCCACGACTACGGCATACTTTTTCATCACGGGGATCTCGCTGAGTTCTCTTTTTTTGTTCTTGATCACAATGATCGCCGTAGCGAGCAGTATCCCGACCACTATGGCCGTGATCTTCTTTTTATTCAGTTTCATTTCACTATCTCCTTGAGGTCATTGCCGTAGATCACGGCGAGCTGGGCAACATCCTGCCACTCTTTGGCACGGAAGTTGTAGAGGTTCGCCTTGGCGTTGGCCAGGGCATCTTCATACCGCAGATACTCCTCTTCCGTGATGTTCTCTGTCTGCAGGGAGACTTTGGCGATCTTGAGCAGGCGCTGCTGGTCAGCCACACTTTTTTTCGCCAGAGCCACAGACTTTTTGAGCAGCCCTATCTCACGTACGAGCTGTCGCGCCTGTACAGTAAGCGAATGACGGGTCTGGTCATACCTGGTCTTCTCCTGCAAATAGGCCAGTTTCGCCTCCTGCGAAGCCGTCCCTTTGCTGCTGTCAAAGAGCGGCATCGTTACATAGAGCCCTGCCGTTCCGAAATGCTCATGCAGGCGCTCACCGTTGTTGTAGGCATCTGCCTGTGAGTAGGTGTAGCTGCCTTTGGTCACGATACTTGGCATGTAGGCCTCCCCTGCGGCCTGCACCCCTTTCTGGCTCGCTTCCACACGTTTTTGCAAAGGTTTGAGGGCAAAGATATCTCCCCTTTTCACATCGCTTTTCATGCGCAACGGTACACTCCGCTTCAGATAGATCCCTGTAAGGGTTTCTATCTTGGAGGTCAGCAGGTTGATATTCTGGTCTATGGTGTTCATCGCGATATCAAGTTCGTTGATGTGGCTGTTGAGTACGAAGAGTGCGCTCTGTGGCGCGCGTCCCGTACGGGTCTTGACCCGTGTGGTCACGGCTGTTTTCTCGATGGAGCGTTTTTTGGTCTTCAGTGCCGTCTTCAGCGCTTCGAGGTAGCGCAGCTGCGCCACGGAACCCACGACCACCGCCTGACGCTGAATGAGGCTCAGCCTGCGTTTCTCTTTGGACGCGACATGCAGCAGCCGCGCCTTCTCTTTGAGTGTATAGATCGATTTGACGAAAAGCGGCCAGGTAAAGTTCACCCCCTCGCGCATGATCTGCTTGCTGAAAGGCTGCCCGATACGCTGATCCTTGACCATCCCTATCAGTTCATTGGGTGCAAGCGGCAGCATACCGTTGGGAGAGTTGTATATCTCATACCCTGCATAGAGATCGACTCTGGGCATCAATTTGTCCGAAAGTGCCTGTTCTCCAAGCGAGCTTTTATCTACAGCCAGAAGATCCAGCCTGCTCTCAGGACGTTTGTCCAGTGCCTTCAGGAGGGTTGTAATATTGGCTGCCTGCATCAGCACAGGCAGTGCTGCAAGTATGAGAAGTGATCGTTTTAACATGTGAGTGCCTTGATGATTTTTTGGGTGAGGTCCTCGATGACATTTTCAAAATGCGGTTCGAGTGAAACATCCGTATCTGAGAAACTCTCGACAAT
>JALSTF010000081.1 GCA_026983895.1 Sulfurovum sp. | reverse complement strand
GCTTGAAGCGGAAAATCCGGTTCCTGATGTACTGAAGGATGAGGATATAGATGTCAAAGATGTGGTCTATCATGGTGACCTCAGACATAAAAAATTAGGATTTTAACGTATGGATGCAGTAAGAATTGAATCAGTCATTAAAACCTCTCCGCTGGGGCGATGGTATATTGAGTTAACCGATACGATGAAAGAAGATGCCCAACCGGTATTTTGCCTGGATATTTATGAGTATGCAGACAAGATCGAAGAGATGGGGAAAGAGTATGGCGATATGGTGGAAGTGATCTGGTCAAGCGATGAAGGTGTCACTCCCGAGCAGATCAACGAAGTGCGTATGCAGATGAATGCGTATGAAGCGGAACAGGAAGCCAAACGCGAAGGCATGGAACATATGCCTGACGGCACACCGAACTTTGATGCTGCACCGGATCCTCAAGACTGACATGTTCAAGGCACTGAAGGAGATTTACGGCGTAGGGATCCTCTTTTTCTACTATGTGAAGTATCTCATCCTTTTTGGATGGCCGATGCTCCGTTTCGGACTTGATTACAAAGATAATCTCATTATGGATGTTCTCTGGATCTACTGTCTGCTTTTGATGATCAAGGACATCGTGTATAAATTTGTATTGAAAAAAAGCTATTGTGATTCTGCACACTGCAGCAGTTCGAATGAGAAAAAATAACATATTATCAACCCATATTATCCCAAATTTGCTATAATCATCCCCATTCCTATACAAAGGCAGAGACGATGTTTGATGATGAAGATGTAGAAGCAAAGATTTTTTTTGGTTCGACAGAAGAGACAAAAGATGAAAAGAGCGAGCGTTGCAGTCCGTATGACGGTATCGCAGTGAGCATCGCGCCGGTATGTGACAGCGATGATACGAAATGGGCCCTCAAGATCGCCCAAAAGGCGGCAGCACATGCGGCAAAGACACCGCTTTCGCAGCGGATTGCCTGGCTGGAGGATGTCGCAAAGAAACTGGAGGAGAACAGGGAAGCTTTCGCTCTGATGCTTACCAAAGAAGTAGCGAAACCTATCACTTTTTCCCGTATTGAGGTGGATCGGTGTATTGAAACGGTCAGGCTGACAGCCCTTGAACTTTCCGGGCTTCACGGAGAGACCATTCCGACAGATATCATGCCAAGCGGCAGGAAAACACTCGCCTACTTCAAACGTGAACCAGTGGGCGTGGTCGCCTGTATCACGCCGTTTAACTTCCCTTTGAACCTTGTAGCGCACAAGATCGCCCCGGCACTCGGTGCGGGAAATACGGTGGTACTCAAACCCACTCCGGAAGCACCGATGACCGCCTATATGTTCGCCAAGCTTTTCATTACATCCGAGTATGCGGTAAAAGATGCACTTTCTGTGGTCTATGGGGATGCAGAAGTGGGTTCGACACTGGTCAAGAGTCACATCCCCCGTGTTATCAGTTTTACCGGTTCTGTGCCTGTGGGGCATATCATTATGTCTCAGGCCGGGATCAAGAAAGTGAGCCTTGAACTGGGCGGCAATGCAGCGACCTATATTGACAAAAGTGCCGATCTGGAAACAGCGGCGGCGAGATGTGCCTTTGGTGCCTTTTACAACTCCGGACAGGTCTGTATCTCATTACAGCGCATTTATGTCCATGCTGAAATTTACGGAGAGTTCGCGACCCTGATCGCAGAAGAGACAGCCAAACTCAAGGTAGGGTCACCGTATGAGGATGATACATTCATGGGGCCGCTGATCGACAGTGAATCCAAAGAGAGGGCAAAGAACTGGATCGCGTCTGCCCAATCCGAAGGTGCGAAAGTGATTGCCGGAGGAGAAGAGGTCGACGGGTTGTTCCCTCCGACGGTCATGGCCGATGTGACCGATGAGATGAAGATCATTTGCGAAGAGGTTTTTGCACCGATCGTCTCTCTGGTTTCTGTTCCGGATTATGAAACTGCCGTAGAGAAGATGAATGATTCTCCGTACGGTCTGCAATTCAGTATTTTTACCAACGATCTGAAAATGACACAGGCATTCATCGAAGATGCCCAGTGCGGCGGTGTGGTGATCAACGATATTCCCACCCTGCGTTTCGATGTGCAGCCTTACGGCGGTTCCAAGCTTTCAGGAGTGGGGAGAGAAGGCCCGAAGTGGGCGCTTGAAGAATTCACCGAGATCAAATCGGTAGTGATCAGCTAAAGAAGGTTCATCAATGGATTATATGTTTCAACCCGGATTTTTAGGTACGCGTGCCCCATTCTTTATGGATTTTGTAACGCTTATCGTTTCATTGCTGCCGTTGTTGGTAGGTATAGCGATCTCTTTTGCAAGAACACATCGCTACGGCCTTCATCGGATCACCCAGATCGCCATTTTTATCATTTCGGTGGTCGTTGTGGGGTATTTTGAATATGGTGTGCGCCTGGCAGGAGGCTATGAAGTACTTGCCAAAGGAACACATGTTTCCACTCACTATCTGCTGACGGTACTGGTTGTCCATATTGTGATCTCGGTAGTAACGCTGGGTATCTGGATCAGTACCCTGGTCTCGGCACAAAAGAGCTACAGGCGCGGCGGCTTGCTGCCCGGTCCTGATTCTTATGCCCACAAAAGGGCAGGGATCCGTACCTTCATTGGTATTGCACTGACCTCTTTGACGGGTATCTGGGTCTATCTGCTGCTCTTTGTTTTCTGATGAAAAAGGTTGCTATCTCTGCCTGTCTTCTGGGTGAAAAATGCCGCTATGATGCTACGGACAACCACAACGATGTGTTGCTTGAGAAATTGAAGGACGCTGAACTTATTCCTTTCTGTCCGGAAGATCATGCTTTCGGAAGTCCGCGGCCGACGATGGATCTCATCAAGACAGAAACGGGGGTGCGTGCCATTTCCAATGAAACAGGACAGGACCTCTCCGGGCCGGTGGAAGCGTATGCAAAAGATTTTTTCGATACCCATACGGATATCGATCTTTTCATCGGAAAGGACAGAAGCCCGAGCTGCGGTGTCTGTTCCGCAAGAGTATATAGTGAAGCCAAAGTGCTCCTGAGTGAGAATGAGGCGGGATTGATGGCCAAAGAGGCGAAAAAGCGCGGTATCGGATCGATCGATGCCGAAGCGTATATCGCGCGGGGTGGGTTTACCCACCATGTAAAATTGTAAATCGGTGGATAAACCCACCCTGCAGGAAGAGACATGAAACTATTATTGACACTATTGCTGAGTACACTGTTCTTAACGGCCAATGCACAGACGGATGACCAGACCAAACAGGCGATCGTCAAGATCTATACGGTTGCCAAGATACCCAACTATCTCTCGCCATGGAACTCCGCTATGCGGAACTTTACAGGTTCCGGTGCCATTATTGAGGGAGGCTACATCCTTACCAATGCCCATGTCGTCGGCAATCAGGCATTTATAGAAGTGCAGAGGTACGGTGAACGGAAACGCTATATTGCCAAAGTATTTGCCGTTTCGCATCAGGCAGACCTGGCATTGCTGACCGTCAAGGACAAGCATTTTTTCAAAGGGGTCATCCCTTTGAAGTTCGGGCCGCTGCCGCAGGTGGAAGAGAAGATCGTAGTATATGGGTATCCCATGGGGGGCAATACGCTGAGTGCGACCATAGGGGTCGTTTCCAGGGTGGAACACCATACCTATGCACACAGCGGAGAGAGTTTTCTAGCGGTACAGGTCGATGCA
>JALSTF010000080.1 GCA_026983895.1 Sulfurovum sp. | reverse complement strand
ATCGAGGATGTCGGTGAAGTGGAAGTTGAAGTGGTCTGGGAACCGGCATGGAATATTTCCATGGCACATGACAATGTAAAAAAAGCACTTGGCGGCCTATAGCAAAACCAAGACCGTCTTTCCCTCTTTTACTGAATTAGGAGTTTTTATCTCCTAATTTCATCAATCAAAATCGACAAAAAATCTCTTCTCATTCTTTTCATTCATCTAAGAGATAAAAGCTCTCAATTGGAATGGGATGATTTGTTCAAATAGTCATTAAAATCATTATTCTTGATGTAAATCATATTTTCTCTATACCATTGTATGATAAACTATATACGTAGTTGTACGTGGAGACTCTCTTAATATCCCCGTTTTTGGGGTATTGGGAGGGTTTTTGACGTATAACCGAAAATCAATTTACGGAGGAAGTAATATGGCTTTGAATAGAAGAGAATTTCTAAAAAGTGCAGCGGCAGCATCTGCGGCCAGCGCTGTGGGAATTGCTGTTCCATCCAGTCTTGAAGCGGCAGCGACAGACGCGCAGAAAGATTGGAGATGGGACAAAGCAGCATGTCGTTTCTGTGGTACGGGTTGCGGTATCATGCTTGCGACCAAAGAAGGCAGGATCGTAGCGGTCAAGGGTGACCCTGCGGCACCGGTGAACAGAGGGCTTAACTGTATCAAAGGATACTTCAATGCGAAGATCATGTACGGTGCGGACAGGCTTAAAACACCGCTTCTGCGAATGAACGACAAAGGTGAATTTGACAAACACGGAAAATTCAGACCTGTCAGCTGGAAGCGTGCGTTCGATGAAATGGAAAAATATGCGAAGAAAGCATTGAAAGCTTCCGGTCCTGAAGGTGTAGCGGTATTCGCTTCAGGGCAGTATACGGTCATGGAAGGGTATGCGGCACAGAAAATGATGAAAGCCGGTTTCCGATCCAACGCGATCGACCCCAATGCACGTCACTGTATGGCTTCGGCGGTCGTTGGTTTCTATCAGACTTTCGGTATCGATGAGCCCTCAGGATGTTATGACGATATCGAAATTACCGATACTATCGTTACCTGGGGTTCCAACATGGCGGAAATGCACCCGATCCTCTGGTCTCGTGTAACGGACAGAAAGCTTTCAGACCCTGACAATGTCAAAGTCGTCAATATCCAGACCTATACACACAGAACCTGTGACCTGGGCGACTTCAACATTATCTTCTCGCCCAATACGGACCTTGCGCTCTGGAACTATATTGCACGTGAGATCGTCTATAACCATCCTGAAGCGATCGACTGGGATTTTGTCAAGCAAAATATTGTCTTTGCTGCCGGACCGCTCAATATCGGTTATGGTATGAGAAGAAAAGGAGAAAAATCTCTTACTCCTGTGAGAAAAGACGGTTCTGCGGGTAAATATTCCGCACTAGAAATGCAGACCATCAACAAAGAGATGAGTAAAAAGATTTCAGCCAAAGAAGCACCGGCTCTTGCACCTTACGGGTACAAAGAAGGTGATACTATGAAAAACACTCCGGGTACACTCAAGCACTGGAAGATCTCGTTTGAAGAGTATAAAAAGTCTCTTGAGCCGTTCACGCTTGACTATGTTGCCAAGATCGCCAAAGGAGATCCGAACGAATCTCTTGACTCTTTCAAGAAAAAACTGAAAGACCTTGCGGCACTCTATATTGAAAAAGACAGAAAGGTCGTTTCGTTCTGGACCATGGGTATGAACCAGCACACCAGAGGTACCTGGGTCAATACACTCTCTTACAACGTTCACTTCCTGTTGAATAAACAGGCATTGCCTGGAAACGGCGCCTTCTCATTGACAGGACAGCCTTCAGCATGCGGTACGGCAAGAGAAGTCGGTACATTCTGTCACAGACTTCCGGCTGACTTGATGGTGAAGAACCCTAAACACAGAGCGATTGCAGAGAAAAAATGGGCGATTCCTGCCGGTACACTGAACCCTGTCGGTAATCAGCATATCATGAAGATCCACAGAGATATCGAAGACGGTGTCGTGAAGTTCGCATGGGTCAATGTCTGTAACGCTTACCAGGATTCAGCGTCTGCGAAACACTGGATCAAAGCAGCCAGAGAGATGGACAACTTCATCGTCACTTCCGATGGATATCCGGGTATTTCAGCGATGGTCTCTGACCTTGTGCTTCCATCGGCGATGATCTACGAGAAGTGGGGTGCCTACGGAAATGCAGAGAGAAGAACGCAGCACTGGAGACAGCAGGTACTTCCTGTAGGTGATGCAATGTCCGATACATGGCAGTGGGTCGAGTTCTCCAAAAGATTTACAGTGAAAGATCTGTGGGGACCCTATACACTTAGAAATAAGAAAAAACTTGCAGATGTGCGTAAAGATGCCAAAAAAATGGGTTACAATGACAATACCACCATGTATGAAATTTTGTTTGCAAACAAGAAAGCAAAGAAAAAGTATCCGATCGAGATGGATAAATTCCCTCAAAAAGGCTATGACAACTCCGAATGTCTCGGTGACAGCAGAAATGTCGTAGGTTCAGACGGTAAAGTCTTCAAAGGATACGGATTTATGATCCATCAATACCTCTTTGAAGAGTATGCAAGTTTCGGTAGAGGCCATGGACATGACTTGGCACCGTTCGTTGTGTATCATAAAGTAAGAGGATTGAAATGGCCGGTTGTAGACGGTAAAGAGACACAGTGGAGATTTAACGTCAAGTATGACCCGTATGCTGCAAAAGCAGCGAAAAAAGCAGGCAGCAAATCTACGCATGCATTCTATGGGCCATTGGCCAAGAAGATACTCCAGGGTAACCTGACAGGTCCGGACAAAAAACTTGGCAAATATGCGTTACCGCTGAAAGCGAAGATCTTTGCGAGACCGTACATGGATCCGCCGGAAATGCCGGATAAGAATTATGATACCTGGCTCTGTACAGGACGTGTACTTGAGCACTGGCACTCCGGAACGATGACGATGAGAGTGCCTGAACTCTACCGTGCGGTACCTGAAGCGCTCTGCTATATGCATCCGGCAGATGCAAAAGCCAAAGGCTTGAAGCGCGGTGAACTTGCATGGGTTGAAAGCAGACGCGGCAAGGTTAAAGCGAGAGTGGAGACAAGAGGACGTAACAGACCGCCTCAGGGACTGGTATTTGTACCGTGGTTCGATGAGAAAGTCTTTATCAACAAAGTATGTCTGGATGCGACATGTCCAATGTCCAAGCAGACAGACTATAAAAAATGTGCAGTGAAGATCACAAAGGCGTAAGTAGATGGCACACTCTGACAACAACAGACGAAAGTTCATGGCAACGACCCTTCAAAGCGTTGGCTTAACGGCTCTTGGTGGATTGTTGTGGAGTGGCTACAGTGATGAGGTCAAGGCATCACCGCTGGTACTCAGACCGCCGGGAGCACTGCCTGAAAAAGATTTTCTCAAAGCGTGCATCAAGTGCGGGATGTGTGCCGAGGCATGCGTCAACCGTGACAGCAACATTGACAAAGAGACCGGAAAACAGAGGCCGGGTACGCTTCAAATGGCCAAAGGCGGTGACCACCGCTTGATCGGTACACCGTTCTTTACGCCGCGGGAAGTTCCCTGCTATATGTGCGACGATATTCCCTGTGTGCCTGTCTGTCCGTCCGGTGCCCTGGATATGCCAAGCCTTCTTGACAAAAAAGAGGAACTTGACATTACAAAGGCCCGTATGGGACTGGCCGTGGTACACAAAGAATCCTGCATTGCCTTTTGGGGC
>JALSTF010000079.1 GCA_026983895.1 Sulfurovum sp. | reverse complement strand
CTTTCTGCCAAAAAGAACAAATTCCACTTCCATGCGGAACTGATAGCAGACCGCTATACGGTGAGCTCCCCGCTCGCCGGTATTGTATCGGTATTCGAAACACTTGATGCAAATGAGATCTTTGTATTAAGTGTGGATGCCCCTTTTGTAGATGATACAGTGATTGAGAGGCTGATGCAGAAGAATGAAAAAAGTGTTGATGCCGTGATCGCTAAAAGTACAAACGGTCTGGAACCTTTGTGCGGTATTTACAAACGTTCGCTGCTTCCTTTGGCCAAAAAACAGCTTGAAGCGGACAACCACAGGCTGGGTCTGCTGCTACAGACAGTAAAAAGCAAGATCATATGCTTTGACGAAGATGCGCCCTTTGAGAATCTGAACCATCCCCATGAGTATGAAAAGGCACTGAAGAGGAACCCTATTTGACTTGATTTTCCGATTCGAGGGTCTGCATCATCAGTTTTTTAGAGAAGAAAAGAAATTTCTCAAAAAGCGTACTGTGGTATTTGTCCTTGTGATAGATCATCAAAAAATCTCTTTTACAATCGAAGTTCTTGACATCAACTTGAAACAGTTTCCCTTCGGCGATCTCATTCCTCACGGAAATCTTCGAAATACAGGTGAGACATTCACGTTTCATCAAAATACTTTTGATAGATTCTGTGTGGCCCAATTCAAAAAAGATATTCAGATCGCTCACTTTATCTTTGATATAGTTCAGGAAAACTTCTCTGGTTCCGGATCCTTCCTCACGCAGTACCCAGCGCTTTTGTGCCAATTCGTCAATGTAACAGGGAGCTGCCAGCTCTTTATTGGCAGTAACCACTACGAGTTCATCCACACCGATCTGTTCTTTGATAATATCAGAACCGGTCACTATCCCTTCTACAAAAGCCACATCGATGCTGCCGCTTTTGATCATTTCCACAATTTCTTTGGTATTCCCTTCTTTGAGAGTGATCTTGACATCAGGATAGGAACTCATATAGCTGCAAATGATAGAAGGCATAAGGTAATCCACGATCGTAGTACTGGCTCCCACACGGATCATCCCTTTGTTCTCTGAATTCTTGAATTCATACTCTATATCCGAGAGCTTTTTAAAGATAGGATCGATCTCTTTCCAAAATGCACGGCCTACTTCATTAAGAACCAGTTTTTTGTTGATCCTGTCAAAAACAGGGCGTCCAAGAATGTTCTCAAGTTCTTTGATCGACATGGAAATCGCAGACTGGCTCAAATTCATCTCTTTGGCGACATTTGTCAAGTGCCCCGAAGCGACTACATTGAGAAATATCTCCATCTGTCTCAGTGTTAATTTCATACGCACTCTCTTTGTTCTAAAAAATTTATTATCTTTTTGTATTGGATTGATTTGCATATTGTATCAAAATTATAGTAGAATTCCAAAATAGTTATCAATATTTTTGAATCTTAAAAGGAATTAATATGGCATTTTCACCTGAAAACCGTAAAGGTACCATGAGCGGTATCCTTTTTGTGGCGATCTTCGCTGCTGCTGCAACCTACATTGCCGGACTTGGTCCGGTCAAGGCACTCGGACTTTCTCCTCTGGTCATCGGTATCGTCATGGGTATCTTCTATGCCAATACGCTGCATAACCATACCCCGGAAGAATGGCATCCAGGGATTACTTTCTCGGGAAAGAAGATCCTTCGTTTTGCCATTGTGATCTATGGATTCCGTATCACTTTCCAGCAGATCATGGAAGTAGGACCTGACGGGTTCCTTGTTTCCCTTATTATGCTTTCTACCACACTGATCTTCGGTTCATGGCTGGGCTACAAGATCTTCGGAATGGAGAAAGATACTTCAATCCTCACCGCTTCAGGTGCAGCGGTGTGTGGTGCAGCCGCAGTATTGGCAACCGAACCTGTACTGAAAGCAGAAGAATACAAAACCGCTGTCGCTGTCTCCATGGTCGTCCTTTTCGGAACGATCTCTATGTTCCTTTATCCGGTACTTTATACCACTATCATCGAACATGCGACCGGATTCCTGCATATGACACCGAGAGAATTCGGTATTTATACCGGAGGGACCATCCATGAAGTCGCACAGGTCGTTGCCGTTCCTGCATCTGTTCCGGGAGCACCTGTTGAAATGGCGAATTCTGCCGTGATCGTCAAAATGACAAGGGTCATTATGATCGCACCGATGCTGATCATACTGGGCCTTTATCTCGCATGGGAGGCTAAAAAAGCCGGTGGCGAAAGAAATGAAAAAACAAAACTCGTGATCCCCTGGTTTGCTGTCTATTTCATCATGGTAGCCGGATTTAACTCTTTCCATCTCATTCCACAGAATATTGTCGATATCATTAATGAGATAGATACTTTCCTCCTTACCATGGCAATGACAGCTCTGGGTATGGGTACCATCTTTTCCAAATTCAAAGGTTTGGGACTGGCACCGGTCTATACAGCGACTGGTATGTTTGCATGGCTGGTCATCGGCGGATTTATCATCACTAAAATGGTCGTCGAAGTCCTCTGACACTATCGCCTTCGGCGATAGCTCAAAGCCTCAAGCAAGTCTTTTTTCTCTATCTTTTCATTCCCGTGAATATCCGCAATGGTCCTTGCTGTTTTTTTAACAGAAGCAATACTTCGATGGGAAAGCCCGAATTTTGCAATAGCACCTTCAAGGATTTGACCTGCTGCATCGTCAAGTATACAATAGGTCTCTATCTCCTCTTCCGTCAATTTTCCGTTAAGCCTTTGCTGTCCACGCATTTTCTGTCGCTTAAAGGCTTCAGTAACTGCCGCATGCATCGCTTTGGATGTCACATCTGCACTGTCTGTACTGCTTACTTCCTGCATCACGACAAAAAGGTCTATCCGGTCAAGGAAAGGGTCGGAGAGGCGATTTTGATAACGCTTGATCTCCACTTCAGAACAGCGGCAGACTTTGGTCTTTGAGAGCAGATTTCCGCAGGGACATGGATTTTGTGCCGCGACGAACATGATATCTGCTTGATATTCTATTTTGGCATTGACCCTGGCGATGTGAACCTTTTTGTCCTGAAGCGGTTCACGCATCGCTTCAAGGACATTTTTTGAAAAGTGCGGTATTTCATCGAAAAAAAGGATCCCATAATTGGCCAGAGCCACTTCACCGATCTTTGCCTGTCCAGAACCGCCGCCGAAAATGGAAGCTGAAGTTGCCGTATGGTGCGGAGAGCGCATAGGACGTACCGCTTTGAAATCCGGTATCTGACCATCGAGGAACTGGTGTTTGGCTATACTCAGCAGTTCCTCTTCTACCAACGGCGGCAAAATGTCCCTGAGCCGTTTGGCGATCATACTTTTACCACAGCCTGGATTTCCCTCCATAAAAAAATTGTGCATACCCGCTGCAGCGATCATGGCTGCCCGTTTGGCGATCATCTGTCCTTTGACATCGGAAAAATCAGATGTATACTCTTCTTCGTAATAGTAATTTTTCCCGTCAATCTCAAAATAATTGGCATCATAACTGAACTGTTCGATATTTGTCTTGAACTCCCCTTTTCTTAAAAGCCCTATCGCCTCGGAGAGTGTCTCTACCGCTATAAAATCCACTCCGGATATATGACTCAAATAGCTGATGGACTCTTTGGGAACGATCGCTCTTTTGATCAGTCCCTGCTCTTTGAGAGACAGGATGATGGGAAAGATAAGCGAAGAGCTTTTGACACGCCCGTCAAGACCGAGTTCTCCAAAAACAAAAAGTCCTTTTTCCTCA
>JALSTF010000078.1 GCA_026983895.1 Sulfurovum sp. | reverse complement strand
ACTTCACCAACCCTACGTGTGCCCCCGACAGGCCGATGATCCCGCCTTTGACATTGAGCGGTGTAAAGCCGTGTTTTTCCAAAATACGCGAGGCCGCCACGCTTCGGCTGCCGCTTCGGCAGTAGACGATGATCTTTTTGTCCTTGAAAGCAGAGAGTTTGCCCAGGTTGGCTTCGAGCCTGGAAAGCGGGATGAGCGTTGCGCCCCGGAGATGTCCGCTTTTGAACTCTTCAATACTCCTGACATCCAGGATCGTGATATTGTCATCGTCACTTATCATTATTTTTGCCTGCTGCGGCGTGATGCTTTTGAAGTCTGCCAGGATCCATCCTTTGGTGTAGGCAAAGTAGGCAAGCAGGCCTGCCATAGCGATCCAGTAGAGGATGTTGGTATATTTTTTCACAATATTTCCTTATAAGAGTGATTATTTTTTTGATATTCTACCCGTTTTTCTGTTTCACTTGGTTACAGTCCCTCCAACTCGTTTGGAAAGAAAAAATGCCCCCAATTACTTTAATACTCTTTTAGATAGTATAAAAGTGATATTCTGAGAAATCTCTCATTATAATAAAGAAAGGGACTACTATGACTCATGTAATTACAGAACACCCGTATTTCGGTGTATTTGTTTTATTTGCTCTTACCGCCGTTGCATTTCCTGCAACGCTGATGCTGGCACGTATCGTCAGCAGGAAACTGGCCAAACTCGATACTGAAAAGCTCAAGCTCACCATTTATGAATGTGGGCCTGAAGTGACCAAGCAGCCTAACACGATCTCGGCGCAGTTCTACCTGATCGCACTGCTTTTCATTCTTTTTGATGTGGAGATCATCTTCATGTTCCCGTGGGCGATCGACTTCAAACTGCTTGGATGGTTCGGTTTTACGGAAATGATACTTTTTATAGTACTACTCGCGATTGGTTTTGTATATGCATGGAAGAAAGGAGCACTTGAATGGCACAGCATCAAGTAAATTACGCCTCAGCAGCAGGCTTGCCGATAGCATTGACTTCGGTAGACAAATTGGTAAACTGGGGGCGTTCGAATTCGCTCTGGCCACTGACTTACGGACTCGCGTGCTGCGCGATCGAAATGATGGCATCGGGAGCTTCCCGTTATGACTTCGACCGTATGGGTACGATATTCAGGGCTTCTCCAAGACAGGCGGATGTCATGATACTGGCAGGGACACTTTCCAAGAAACACTCGGAATTCGCAAGAAGACTCTATGATCAAATGACCGAGCCAAAGTGGGTCATTTCCATGGGTTCCTGTGCCAACACCGGCGGTATGTTCAACACTTATGCGACCGTACAGGGAGTTGACCGTATCATCCCTGTAGATATCTATCTTCCCGGATGTGCGCCGAGACCCGAAACGCTTCAGTATGCGCTGATGATGCTTCAGAAGAAGATCAGAAGAGAGTCTGCGAACATGAACAACAATACAAAACAGAACTTGAGGTTGGTGTAATGAGAAAATATACTCCCAAAGAAAATGTACAGAAAAAGTCCTACTATACGGACCGATACTGGGTCGCACCGCGTGTGCCCAGAGAAGAAGTAGAGGCAGGAAGCCATTTTGCCGATGTTGTCAAAGCACTGGGCCGCAAAGCGAAAGAGTCCTATGTGGAAGTAGGACAGCTGGTCGTACACATTAAAGCGACGGAAAATTTCGAAGTCATTAAGACCTTGAAAGAAGAGTGCGGCTATACACAGTGTTCCGAGCAGTCTGCTGTGGATTATCTGGCACAGGACGGTGAATTTGAACTGTTCTGGCAGTTGCTGAACGTGAACGAAGCCAAAAGGGTCAGGGTCGTGACCCGTATCAAAGAGAATGAAGCCATAGAGAGTATCGAACCGCTCTTCAAGTCTGCGAACTTTGCGGAACGTGAAATGTTCGATATGTTCGGTATCAAAGTGAACAATCACCCTTTCCTCAAGCGTATCCTTATGCCGGACGACTGGGAAGGGCATCCTTTGCTCAAGACTTATCCGCTGCATGGTGACGAATTTGCCGCATGGTATGAGGTCGACAAGATCTTCGGCAAGGAATACCGAGATGTCATCGGGCCTGAGAACAGGGACCCTGCGCGTATCGACCGCTACGATACGAAGCGTTTCTCCAGAGTAGGATATGAAGTACCGTTCGGGGAAGATATCTCCGGCGGAGAGACCGAGAATCCGATAGAATACAGTGAAACAGTGCTGGTCGACTACAATAAAGAGTCAGGCAAGCAGCTGGGCCATAGAAGATAAGGGGGAATACAGTATGCAACAACCAAATAAATTAACGCCGTTCTTCGAAAACCTCAATTTTGAGAGAGACGACAATACCATGGTAATCAACTTCGGTCCCCAGCACCCTTCTGCGCACGGTCAGCTGAGACTGGTCCTTGAACTCGAAGGCGAGCAGGTCGTAAAAGCGTATCCTGATATCGGATATCTTCACAGAGGGATCGAGAAAATGGCGGAGAACATGACCTATAACGAGTTCCTGCCGACCACGGACAGACTGGACTATATCGCGTCAACTTCCAACAACTATGCGTATGCTTTGGCTGTGGAAAAGCTCCTGGGTATCGAAGCCCCAAGACGCGCCCAGGTGATCAGGACGATGCTCCTGGAGCTTAACCGTATCATCTCCCACCTCTTTTTCATTGCGACACATGCGCTGGATGTCGGTGCCATGTCCGTGTTCCTCTATGCTTTCCGTGAACGTGAGTTTGCCATGGACCTGATGGAAGATTACTGTGGTGCGAGACTGACCCATTCTGCGGTACGTATCGGTGGTGTACCTCTTGATCTGCCAAACGGATGGATAGAGAATATGCTCTCTTTCTGTGACAAGGTAGAGCATGAATTAGAGCATACCTATGAGGCACTCCTGACCGAGAACCGTATCTGGAAGATGCGTCTGGAAGATGTAGGGGTCATCTCTGCCGAAGATGCACTCAACTGGGGATGTACAGGCCCTATGCTCAGAGGTTCCGGCGTCAACTGGGACATCAGGAAAGAGGAGCCGTATGAGCTCTATTCCGAATTGGATTTCGATATTCCCGTCAGTGACAGATGTGATTCCTACGGACGTTACAGACTCTATATGGAAGAGATGAGACAGTCCGCGAGGATACTCAGACAGCTTGTACCGATGTATAAGAAGAGTGAGCCGCAGCTGATGGCGCATGCACCTAAATACATCTCTGCACCCAAAGAGGAGATCATGACACAGAACTATGCGCTGATGCAGCACTTTGTTCTGGTAACACAGGGTATGAGACCTCCAAAAGGTGAAGTGTATGTGCCTACAGAATCACCCAAAGGGGAACTTGGTTTCTATATCAAGTCCGAAGGGGAACCGTATGCCTACAGACTTAAATGCCGGGCACCGAGTTTTTTCCATACCGGGCTCCTGCAGGAGATCCTTGTAGGTACATATATCGCAGATGTCGTTACGATCATTGGTTCCACCAATATCGTATTCGGTGAAGTTGACAGATGAGAAGCGTTAAAAAAGATGAACTGCTTCATCTTTTTAGGTTCGGAACCGACGCGGTCGGAACGAAGAGCAGCCGCATAGGCAAGGAGACTGAATGAAAAGATATGATTTAAGACATTTACATGACGATTTCTATGACAGAATGGTCGAACTTATCGATAAAGGACTCAAGGTCGGCGAAGTAGGGATCTTTCTTTTTGAAGTGGGCGACTTCTCTTCTGTGCAGAAGTCTGCCGATGTGATCAAAGAGACAGGGCATGAC
>JALSTF010000077.1 GCA_026983895.1 Sulfurovum sp. | reverse complement strand
ATTGTCTTCAGCCAGCTTTTTTTCGACCAGAGAATAGCGATGCTTCACTTTCTTTAAATACATTGTAGCAAATTCTTCTACCGAAAGGTTAACGAACTGGGCCATGTTCACTATTTCATCATATTTGGCCCAGATATAGCCGCTCTCTCCTGTACAGCAGTGCCCGCCGCACGCGTCGCAGGCTGAAGGATCGAACCTGTAGCTGTATCCTTCTTTTTCCATCAAATTATCTTTCATAAACATACCTTGTGTTATTGGTGGACACATCCACCCTGCATTAAAATCATATCGCATAGGGTGGGTCCACCTTCATGCAGTATTCTCAACATTCAAAATCACCTTTGATACTGTGTGTATCGGCTCGTTTGAATGCCTCCATTGCCTTTGGCGTATACACATTCTCTTCATTGAACACTATCAATGGCGGCAACACCTGTGTCATTGACTTTGAATTGTTCCTCGCAGCGATGAATACCAGTTTGGACTCCCGGTCACTTTTGGAATGAACGAACTGTATCTTTTCAGGATTTATACCAAAGTTTCTCAAATGAAACAAGAGTAAATCGATCTGCTTGGCATCATAACAGAAGATGAACCATCCTTTGGGTTTCAGGAATGTCTTTACCCGTCTGACAAAAGCTTCAATGGGCAAATGATGCGCATACCGTGCGATGTTCAGATGCGTATCTTCGCTTTGTGTAACCCGCGGATCGTAAAAAGGCGGATTTGAAACGATATAGTCAAAGCGCTCCTGGGTTTTGAGTTCCGTGAAATCTCCCAGATAAGGCGTTGCATTCAAATCATTGAGAGAAAAATTGTGTGTGGCATAGGAGAGCATTTTTGCCTGTTTATCGATAATGCTCGTCTCTATCCGAAAATCCCGTGTCAAAAGCAGCGAAATGATCCCCACACCGCAGCCGACATCCAGCAGACTGCCTTTGGGCTTGAATGAAGCAATAAAATCATACAAAAAGATCGAATCGCTGTTATAACAGTAACCCGATGTCGGTTGATAGAGGAACAAATCAAATGCCTTGCCGTAGAAATTATATTATTTTACAACAATTTGAGTATAATCGCGCTAATGAACAAAGAACATGACCTACTCAACCCGCCATCGACAGATTTTTCCATGCTGGACTATGACTGTGCCTATATCCCTGGCAATAAAGTCCGCATGCATTACAAGTACGTCGAAAAGGCGAACAAAAAATTTGCTACTGCCGTCATTGCCAGAGGCTGGAGGCGCTTCGGAAAGTACTATTTCCATCCCATATGCAACGGCTGCAACGCATGTAAAAGTCTGCGTATCGATGTCAACAACTACCATTTCAGCAAATCCCAGCGGCGTACGATCAAAAAGAACAAAAACACCCAGATTATCGTACAAAAACCGTCTTTGACGACAGCACATTTGGATCTTTACAACAAATATCATGCGTTCAAGCACGAAAAAGACGGCTGGAGCCACCGCAATATCTCTCAGAGAGAATATCATGAGAATTTTGTGGAAGGCGCACAGGATTTCGGCAAAGAAGTCCTCTATATTGTGGACGGAAAACTGGTCGGCGTAGACCTCATCGATATTCTCGAGGATGGCATCAGTGCCATTTACTTCTACTATGACCCTGACTATGCCCGCCTCTCTCTGGGAACGTACTCCCTGCTCTATCAGATCAAACTCGCAAAGATACTCGAACTGCCCTGGATCTATCTGGGGTACTGGGTGGAAGGGTGCAAAGCCTTCGCATACAAACCGAAGTTCCAGCCGCAGGAGATTCTGGACGGATTTCCGCATATCTCACAAATACCTGAATGGGAAGCGTGGGTAGCAGGTAGCAGGTAGCAGGTAGCAGGTAGCAGGTAGCAGGTAGCAGGTAGCAGGTAGCAATTTTCCATCGATTGCCTGTGGTAAACCTTAACTGCTCGATGCTCCCTCTTTCCTCGCCCATTTCAAAAACAGCCTGTCGGGGTTCACCCGTGTATCAATTTCTTTTCCATCGACGATATATTCTGCCAGCCATGCTGCCAATAGCGGTGCAAAAACAAATCCGCGTCCGCCTACACCGTTGCAGATATAAAGATTTTCAAAATGCTTCAAAGGGGGGTTCGCCCCTCTGAGCACCTTTGGATGATGCTCGATCATATAGGCGGTATTGACCACCTTTCCAAGCAGAGGGACATAGTCTTTTGACCCGGAACGCATTCCGCAGAAGGTCTCTTTAAGACGAAAGTCCGAGGTATCGACCATCTCCGAAGCTTTCCTGAAGAGCCCTTTCAGCGGTTCCCCGTCACATACCATACAGGGCTCTTTGGATTTGACATGTGTGGCACCGATCTTGATGATGCCGCCAATGTTGGCCGAGACAGAGATACTTTTATGCATACTGACATTGAGTTCCAACCCAGAGTAGTAATCCCCGCGGCTTCCCCATGTACCCCTGACACCCATGTATCGCATATCGAACAGATCGTTCTGATGGCCGGTGGCCAATATGACATTTTTACTGCTGAGCATCAAGTGTTCCCTATTGAGGAGTATCCATTTCTGACCGTCGTGCTCCAGACTTTCTGCATCGAACTGTTTAAAAGGTATTTCATGAAAAATGGCGTTGCAGAGTTCAGGGGCATCGCAGACGCCTGCTTCATCAAAAAGAAAGCTCTCCTGGGCATTGTTGATACCGAGAGGCTGCAACTCTTCCGGGGAGATAGTCCTGTAGTTTTCCGTATTGAACGGTTCATAAAGTTTGAATTTTTCCGCATCTTCCGCATCTTTTGGAATACGGATCACACCTGTTTGATGAAAATAGCTGGGAAAGTGTCGAAGATAGAAGTCTTTGGCAAAGGAAAAAGCTTCATTGGTCAGCACCTGAAGCGGGCCGCCTTTACCGATCTTGGGCGAAACAAACGCACCGGCCGCACCCGATCCGCCGCTTGCAGCCACCCTGCTGCGGTCTACCAAAAGAACATTCTGTCCTTTCTGCTGCAAAGAAAAAGCAGCACAACAGCCTGCAATACCTGCACCGATAACGATGGTATCGTAGCTGTACGACATCTCTTATATAGAGATCTCTTTGATATCCGCAATATCCCTGAAAGTCTTGTAGACCGACCCGATCATGTGCAGTCTGTTTGTTTTCAAGACTTCGTCCTCCGTATTGACCATCACATCATCGAAGTAGGCATCGAGTTCGCGCTTCAGTCCGAAGAGTGCTTCCAGTTTTGTTTTATAGTCACTGTACTCCTGGTTGATCACCTTTTCATAGGCATTGTAGAGCGTGACTTCGGCATCCTCTTTGAAGAGTGCGGTATCTATTGTCAGATCACTTTCCAAGTTGAGATCTTTGGAAATATTCGCGACACGTTTGAAAGTAGAGAACTGTTCTTTAAAAACATCGCTGCTTGCGATCTCATTGAGCGCTGCCACTTTTTTGGCGATCTCGTTGATATCCCTCTCCCCGCTTGCCAGCACCGCAGCGATGACAGAAGGATTGGCATCGAGTGATTTGTTGATACGCTCTATGATGAAATCCTTAAGCTGATCGGTATTGAAAGTATCGTAACTCTCTTTCAGGAGTTCAATGATGTCGTCTATGTTGAAATTCAGGTCATACGCTGTTACGATACGGACGATCCCGTTGACCGCACGCCTGAGTGCAAAAGGGTCTTTGGAACCGGTGGGTATCTTTCCAACCGAAAAAAGCCCCAAAAGCGTATCAAGCTTGATACTCATCGCGACGATGGAAGAGAAGATGGAACTTGGCAGCTCCGCTCCCTCGCCT
>JALSTF010000076.1 GCA_026983895.1 Sulfurovum sp. | reverse complement strand
CTTTATGTTTATAAGAAGTAGTATAGCACTTTTTTATCTACCCAAATGTTAACAGGTTAACAAAAATGAAGCAGGAGAGAGGTGTCTTTATGAAAAAATCGGCAGCCATATGGAAAAGCGTGCGCCGTTCTCTGTATTTTCGGCTTCGAGTTTGCCCTGCATATTTTTTTCTATCATACTTTTGGCAAGGTTCAAACCGAGGCCGGAACCCTCTTTTTTCGTCGTGACATAAAGATCGAAAATGGTATCGAGTACCTCTTCGTCGATGCCCCCGGCATTGTCTTCGATGCGTATACAGGCAAAGTCATTTTCTTGAGCAATTGTAATGCTGATACGCATCTTATCACGGGGGTTTTCCATAAAGGCATCTTTTGCATTTTTCAGCAGGGAGAGGAGAACCTGGTTGAACTCATTGGGGTACCCGTAGGCTGAAAGTGTCTTGTCGCCTTTTATCTTCAGCGAAATATTCTTATGCCGATATGCATTTTCTATCAGCCTTGCAACACTTTGAATACTTTCAAAAAGGGTAAAGAATACTTTCTCTTTGAGCGGATTGAAAAAATTCTGAAAATCCAGTACGGTCTGATCCATATGCCGTACCTGCATAAGAATGTCATCGAGTTTTTTGTCAAACAGCTCTTTCTCGAGAGGATCAACCTCCAGCCTGCTTTTGAGCAGGTTGGCGATCAGGCTGATGACACTCAAAGGCTGCTTCCACTGATGCGTGATCATGCCTATCATCTCTCCCATCTGGGCATGACGCGACTGGATCTCCAATATCTGCTGTTTTTCCCTGTTTTTTCTGATCTCCTCTTCTACGAGTGTCTGCATCTCTTCATTGAAGCGTTTGAGCTGACTGTTCTTACCCGAGATCTCTCTTAAAAGCAGCGCTTTTTCATTGCGTTCCTGTACCAGGTTCTGCTGCATTTTTGCCTGCGCTGTAATGTTTTCAAAAAGGATAATGACGGTTTCATACCGGTTTTGTTCCCCTCCTCCGCATCTTCCCGGATGAATATGAATATCCACATACTGCCCGGGCCCCTTGACGATATAGGGAAGCTCCAGCGTACCTCTCTCTTTTTTGAATATTTTTTCTATCTCTTCTTCCAGTCCATAGAGTTCCGGAACGGTTTCCGTAAGGTTCAGGTTATCACATTCGACAGCATCAACATCACAGAGTTTAAAAGCCTTGTCCGAATATTCAATGATCTTCAGTGTATCGTCGATGACCATATATTCATAAATGTGGTTGGCATTGATCGCATTGAGTATCTCTTGTATGTGCATCCTCTGATCCTTTGTTATCCCAGCATATAGTGTGCAAGGGTATGGAACATTGTTTCAACACCCTCACCGCTTTTTGCAGAAGCGAGGAAAACTTTTTTTGCTTTTTGCCTATATGTTTCCGAAGTATCGGAAAGCATCTTTTCCGCCTGTTCCCTGCTGATCTTATCGACTTTGTTCAAGACGATGACAATAGGAGCAGACGGAGTGATGGAGAGAACCGTTTCAATATACTTCTCTATACTCTCCATGGTTTCCGTACGCGTGATATCGGCGACAATAATACACCCGTGTGCCCCCATCAGATACGTTCGGTTAACCGGTTTTACTTCCGTTCCGCCTTCAATATCCCAAATAAGCCCCTGTACCACTTCATCTTCAAGTGCGATATTTTTTCTCGATATCTTCACACCGATCGTGCTCAAATAGGAATCACTGAACTGATTATCCACAAAACGGCGGATCAAACTTGTTTTTCCTGTTGCAAAATCACCGATCAAAATTATTTTTTTTGATATCATTATTGAGTGTATCCTTTTTGGTTGCCTCTGTTTTCCATTCTATTCAACGATGTAATAAAGTTTTTATTGTCTCTATCTCTTTTTCTGCCTCATCTTCATTTCTAAGATCTGACATCCTGTCACCGGCATCGGTATTTCCCATATTGTAAAACAAACCTTTGAGGGCATGCAGCGTTTTATTGATCTTTTCAATATCCGCAGGCTCTTCTTCTACAAGTGCTTTAAGCTTTTCAAGTTCTTTTCCAAGATCCCGTTTTCCCGATGCAAGAAGCTGTTCTATCTGTTCTTCTTTAAAACCAAACGTCAGGAATTTTTCCGAAGCGATGCGTAACGTTTCATTGATAAGTTCTTCCATTCTCCACTTTCCTTCTCTTGTTTTGGCTTTATTATACTACAAGATATCAGTAACTCTTCTTGTTTTTCTTCAAGTACTGTCAAAGATAAAATGATGTATAGTTATAGCTATCCCAAACAGGAAGGCTGCACAGATGATACGTATTGCCATTGCCGATGACCATGAGATCGTCCGCAATGGGCTTGCTATGGTCATTGAACGCGAAGAGGGGCTGAGTGTCGTACTGCAGGCCTCTTCCTTTGCCGAACTTGTTTCCAAACTGGAACAGACAGAAACAGACCTGCTGATCCTCGACCTCAATCTCGGCGATATGAACGGACTTGTCTCCATCGATAATATCATGGCATTGTATCCTTCCCTTCCTGTTTTGGTCCTCAGTGCATTTCCCGAAGAACTCTATGCCGTCCGTACCTTCAAAAGCGGTGCTTCAGGCTACCTGAACAAAGCAGTCGTCACTGCCGAACTGATCGATGCCATCCATACGATCATGAACGGCAAAAAATATGTGAGCCGCACCTTATCCGAGACACTGGAATACGGCATCGACCTTGGAAAGGAAGAGACAGACCCCGTCAGCCTGCTTTCCAAACGCGAATTTGAAGTCCTCTCCCTTATGGCATCCGGCCATACACCCCACCAGATCGCCGAAGAGTTGGATGTAAGCCCTAAAACGGTCTCAACCTACCGTACACGGATCATGGAAAAACTGATGCTGAAAAATCCTTCCCAGCTTCTTCAGTTCGCCTATGAAAGATTTTCCTCCTCATCCTGATTCTGAGCGTCAGGGAAAAGAAGTCTGAATACCGCACCATCCTTGCCATTTTCCACTTCTATTTTTCCGTCACAGTGGTCTTCAATGATAATCTTCGACATATAGAGCCCCAGACCTGTACCATTGGCATTTTCTTTTGTTGTAAAATAGGGATCGAAGATCTTGTCTATGATTTTTTCCTCTATACCGCCGGCATTGTCTTCGATTTCGAATAGGATCTTTTCATTTGCTTTAAAAATCCGAAGAGTGATCTTCGGCTCCGGTACTTTTTTCATTTCCAGGGCATCTTCCGCATTTTTGATCAGGTTCAAAATAACATGGAGGATCTCATTGGGATAGGTATAGATACTGCATGAACTGCAATGATATTCTTTGGAAAACATGATATTCTTATTCTCCAATGCGCTTTCGGAAAGCATCAATGCATTATCGGCAATCTTTGAAAATTTTAATCTTTTTTTTTCTTTGTCTAGTTTGAAAAAATTTCTGAAATCATCGATCGTAGAGGAAAGATGCTGTACATATTCTCCAATATTTCCAACTTTCTTTTTCAAAAAATCTTCATCATATTTTCCTCTCTCTATACTGAATTGTATAGTTGCGGAGATCGTAGCAATGGCATTAAGCGGCTGACGCCACTGATGGGCGATCATACTGATCATCTCTCCCATTTGCGCATATCTTGCCTGCCTGAAGAGCATTTTTTCGTGTTCTCTGCTCTCTTCTATTTTTTTCTCTATTCTTCTTTCCAGATCTGTATTGAGCTGCTGCAATTCATAGGTTTTGTGTTCCAGTTCCCTTGTCTTTTTTTGTACTTCTTCCGAAAGGATATGTTGCGCCGTCAAAAGAGTTGAAGTGGAACGTTCTTCAATATCTGCATACCAGTAGGAGATCATCAGCACTATCAGCATATTCATGATCCAGATCAAAAAGCTGATCAGATTCAAATGTAGATCGTTGATATGGGAAAAGAACAGGATCACCAGAAACAAGCCCAGTGCAGCAATCCACAGCATCCCCTCTTTTCTTTCAAAAACGTAGAACACCATATACACTATCGTAGAGAACCAAACAAAGCGCATGGGATTCTCAGGATTATTCAAAAGAAGAAGGATCGACGTCGCTGCGGCAGCAAAAAAAACAAAACGTACAATGATCTTATATTTCTTAAAATCTATTGTCAGCATCACATGCCCCAACAAAACGACCAAAAAGAACAATGCATCGATAAATGCCTGTATATAATTTTTCTCTACCAGGCGGACAAAACTCATGGTTCCGACCACGATCATCAAAATTTTGAAGATCTTTAAAAGCAGTTTTACTTTTTCATGTAAAAAATAGTCTTCTTCTATGAGCATTATCCATGATCCTGTCTTATTTTTTTCTATTTTTCACGAGAATATTATGTATACTCGCCAACAATGCTTCCGGCTCTATGGGTTTGCTGAGATAATCATCAAAACCAGCCTCCAAAAAACGCTCTCTGTCCCCCTGAAGGGCATTGGCCGTCAGAGAAATAACAGGGGTATGCGGCAAATGCTTTTCTTTTTCTATCTCCAGAATCCTGCCGGTAGCTTCCATACCTCCCATACGGGGCATATTCTCATCCATTAGAATGATGTCGAATGTTCCGTTTTTGAACTTTTCGATCGCTTCAATCCCATCATTCGCCATTTCATAGCTCAAGCCCGCATTCTCCAGAACAATACTGACCAACATGCGGTTGGCTTCATAATCTTCTACGATAAGCACATGCCCCTGAAGGTCTATCTTCTCTTTTTCAACTTTCAACTCTTCTTCACCAGGCGGTACCGGCACGGATAATCTGAAGACACTCCCTTTCCCCTCCTGGCTTTTGAGTGTCAATGTTCCATTTAAAAGGCGGGAAAGTTCAAGGCTTATGGTCAGCCCGAGGCCTGTGCCGCCATAGATCCTGGCAGTGGAACCGTCAGCCTGGATGAAAGGTTCAAAAATACTTTTCTGTTTTTCCTCACTGATCCCGATACCATAATCTTTCACCATGATATTCAAATATCCGTTCTTGTACCAGACCACACTTTTCACGATGGAACCTTCAGGCGTGAATTTGATGGCATTGGAAAGCAGGTTGGTGAAGATCTGCTTGATACGCAGCACGTCGCCAAAGAGTATTTTGGGCATATTGTTATTGTATTTTATTTTGAAATCGATATGTTTTTCAGCTGCTTTGGCCTGAAAAAGTTCTGCAATCGTTATCAGGTTCTCATAAGGATCGAAATTGCACGGTTCTATTTTCAGCTTGCCACTCTCAATCTTGCTGATATCCAGAACATCATTGATGATCTGCAGCAGAGAGTCCGACGAGTTTTTGATGATATGCAGATATTTCAATTTCGTCTTATCGCGTTCATTCTCTTCAAGAAGTGTGATAAATCCGATAATAGCATTGAGCGGCGTCCGTATCTCATGCGACATGTTTGCAAGAAATTGACTCTTTTGCTGCGTTGCTTCTTCGGCAAGCTTCTTCGAACTCTCCAAAGCTTCATTCATCGCTTTGAACTGTCTTTTATGTTCTATGATCCCTATCACATGGGCAAACACTTTTTGAAAACGATTCATCTCGATAGGCTTTAAAATAAAATCCGTGACTTCAAGATCAATCAGTCTTATCAGATAATTCGTTTCATTATGGGCAGAGATCACAATGATATTTTGGCGTTCATGCCATTTCCTGATCTGCTCGATCATTTCTATACCATTCATCTTGGGCATATTGATATCTGTCAGGACAATATCATAATAGCAGCCATGTTGATCATAAAATGCCTGATACTTTTCCAACCCTTCCTGTCCGTTTTTTGCTACATCGACATTGTTGAAAAAAATATGCAAAAGATCGAAAGTGTTCTCCCTGATCATAGCATTGTCTTCCACATAAAGGATGGAAATATCATCAGTATGATTCAAAAGTATGGTATTGTCTTGTGGCATGGACTTCCTTCAAAATATTCAACTAAACTCAAGTTTCATTATAGCGATTTATTTTTATTTGGACAAAAGAAGAGAGATCAGAACCCTTTATTCAATATCGCTCTGATCTGATTGGGTACATAATATTTGAACTGCTTGGGATAAATGAAAAACTCAAGCGTACCTTTGACTGTTTCAAGTTCACTCCATGATCCAATATCGAAATTGATCGCCACAACACCTGAAGTAGGTATCTTCGCAATATGTTCATCGATAAGAAGGTTGGCAGTATCGGTCAGCTGCGGGTTATGGCCGACAACAAAAATCGTATCATGCTCATCGTCCTGCATCAGAAGCAGCTCTTTGAGTACATCGGTAGGGGTAAAATACAACTCTTGCAAATAATTTGTCCGACAGTCGGATTCCAGTATCTCAGAAAGGATATCGGCCGTTTCCTGTGCTCTGCGTGCACAGCTTGAAAGCATGAGATCAGGCTTCAGCCCGCGCAGTTTCAGGTATGAGCCGATGGTTTTGAGATCTTTTTTCCCTTTTTTCGTCAAAGCCCGTTCAAAATCACTCGCACCGGCTTCGCGCCAGCTTGATTTGGCATGTTTGATAAAATATAATGTTTTGATGGTATTACCTTTATAGTATTTTATCTTGGAAAAAAAGCATTACATTTTCCCGAGTTCTTCTGAAATGGCTTTCGATGCTTTCTCCATGATCATTTTTGCCAAAGCCACATTTCCGTCATCTCGGAAGATAGCAAAGACGTTGATCTTGGTAAAATTGTCATCCGATTCTGTTCCTTTGCTGTTGATAAGGAAGACATGTCCATCAAGTGTTTTGGCTTCCAGTGATGAAGCTTCCGCAAAACCGACATCAAGAGAAGATTCGGATACCATTCTGTAGGCATCGTTAAAAATACTTGCAGAATAAGGAATATCCGTTCCTGTATTGTCATTGTCGAAATAGAGTGTTTCACCTGAGTAGTTCAGTACAGCAGAGCCGAGGTATCCGTTGACTGCACGCAGTCTTTTCATTGCATTGTTAAAATCTATCATTGTCTATCCTTTGTTGTGTCATTATTTGTTGAGCGATGTCATGAATTGGTTGAATGTAGCAAAACTCTGCCCGTTTTCCTGCAAAAAAGCTTCCAGCGCTTTTTCTGATGCTTCCACGCCTTCATTTTTTTCTATTTCCAGCAGTTTTGCATACAGATCACTGATCGTTTTCTTTGCATTATCGGTAATAGCCCTTCGTGTCGATACATAGTTCCTGAAAGAACCATCAGGGTTTTTTGCCACTCTGACCTGTGCGATGACCCAGTAGTAACCGCCGTCCTTGCAGAGGTTTTTGACATAAGCGATCACGTCTTTACCCTCTTTGATGTTGTCCCACAGGTACTTGAAGATCACTTTGGGCATATCGGGATGGCGAAGGATCGAATGGGGTTTGTCCAGGAGTTCGCCCTGCGAATATCCGGATATTTTCATAAATATCGGATTGGTATAGGTGATATTTCCTTCTGCATCCCCTTTTGAAACGATCATATCGATACTGGTTACTTCATGTTCAACGTCTGTTGGTACAGGTCTTTCCATAGTTATGTTCTCCTCTAATTAAATCTTCATCCCGGAATATCTTACACTTTCCAATGCATCATCCGAATTGTACATTTGTTGAGCGCATTTTAGCGTATTGGAAGAGGCTTTGTATGTAGGAATTTTCCTACAGCAAAAATCATTCATTTTGTATATAATGCATTCAAAAATAACAGGGCACCTCAAATAACACAATATCCTCATCATTGGGTTATTTAAGATACCCTATACTATAGGAATAGCCTATTATGCACAAAATAGAGATCAAAGATCTGAAAAAGCTTATCAAACAGACCACACAGGATATCGAAACAGAACAAAACAAAAAGGAAACAAACAGCATTGTTGAATCACTTGTTTCCAAAGTGGTGGATTCGGAGTTTGCATCCTTATGGATCTTCGATAAAGAAAAAGCCGCATTGGTCAGGGAGAGAAATGACAAAACCCTTCATGAAATATCTATGCTCGGACAGCAGGGCATCCTGGCAAAATGTTTTTTTACTCTCAGCAGCGGTATCTATAATTATCTTGCCAGCGAAAAAGGATATGTACCGGCGGTAGACAATCCTGACAATATAAAAATAAAATCGAAGATTATTGTACCCATCATAGACAAAGACCGATTTTTGGGCATGGTCACCGCTTACTCTTCTGTACGAAAAATAAAAAATTTCGATCAGGATGAACTGGAACTTCTTGAAGCAATGATACCTTTCCTCATAGAAGTGATCTATAAAATGCATCCCGAGCTGAAAACTTCCGAAGAAGAGATCTATATGAGTGAACGATTGCTCAGCGGCTCTCAACAGATCGTCAAAAAAGCCGAGAAAATACAGCAGGAACAGGAAATGGTTCCCAATAATGATGAAACCGTCAATTTTCTTGCCAATACCGTACACGATATACGAACGCCGGCCAATACCCTTTACGGTTTCCTCGAACTTCTTGAGGAGCAGCTGGAAGACAAGCGATTGCTGCAATATATACATAATGCCAAAGAGAGTGCCCAATTCATCAATGAACTCACCACATCGATACTTGACCGTGTCTCCTCACATCGGAAACGGAGTACAGTAGATACCGTACAGATAACGCCTGCCAAATTCATTGCAGATATCGCAGAAAATTTTTCTGCGAATATGTACAACAAAGAGATCCAGTTCAATATATACATCGACCCTCTGCTTCCCAAAGAGATCAAAATACAGGATGTGCTGCTCAAACGTATACTCATGAATCTTTTAAACAATGCCTACAAGTTTACACCAGGCAAAAAAAGTGTTGATCTTGCCGTACACTATGAACAAGAGACGAGAAGTGCGTCGTTTACTGTTAGCGATACCGGAATAGGTATTGCAAAGGAAAAACAGAAAGAGATATTTGAAGCATTTTCACAAGCGGATGAGACAACAAAAAAGGAATATGGCGGTACAGGACTGGGACTTTCCATTTGTTCAGAATATGTCAAAAACCTGGGTGGAGAACTTCAGCTTCAAAGTGAACTTGATGCAGGAAGTAAATTCTATTTCACGATTCCTCTAGATATTGTCAACGAAAAACCCCTCTTCCCCGCACTGAAAAGCAAACATGAAAAAGTAGGTATTCTTATGGATGAGGAGAATCTTTCGACCAGTAACAACATTGCACGCTATCTCATAAAAATGGGAATGGATAAAAAACAGATAAGAGGATTGAAAAAAAGTACAAAACTTTCAGAAGACCTGACACATCTGATCTGTTTTCAACATAAATTAAATGATGATATACGTGCTTTCTCAGCACAGACAAAAATACCGCTGATGATAGTCGAAGAAGATTTCCTTTCCTATATTCATGAAGATACCCTTTCAGATATTGCACTTATTTCACAATATGGCTATTATGCGCCGGATCTGTACAAATTTTTAACCGATACTATGCAAAAACGTGTACTGATCGTAGACGATGACAAGATCAACAGTGAATTGATCAAAGCGATACTCTCTAATGAGTTCTGTCAGACGGAAACTGCCCATGACGGCGAAGAGGCATTGAAAATGTTAATGGAAAGTGTAGATGAGGAGCAGCCTTTCTCTCTCGTTTTCCTGGACAGGCATATGCCGAAACTGTCCGGTCCGGATGTTTTAAAAACATTTAGACGCTACGAAAAAGAAAAACATGTTTCACCTGTTTTTTCTGTTTCTATCTCAGGCGACAGTACACCGGACAATCAGGATAATGTTTTCAATATGCATATAGGCAAACCGTTCAACAAGAAAAAGATCAAAAAGGCACTGGAAAAAGCATTCAATTTATAAGCTACAGTACTTCAATTTTGTCTTTACCGGCTCTTTTTGCATGATACAGTGCTTTATCGGCCCTTTCTATAAACGTATAGATATCGTCATCTTCTTTTCTGTCTGTCAAGCCGAAACTCGAGGTTAAACGGCCGATCATGGTGAAGTTATATGCTTTGATCGCCTGATGTATCGCTTCAAGTTTTTCTTTTGCCTCATCCAAAGTGGCATGGCGGAAAAGTATCAGGAACTCTTCCCCGCCCCACCTTGCGAACAGGTCGGCAGGTCCTAGTTTGCCTTGAATGAGAGAAACAAATTCCTGGAGTACCTTGTCTCCTGTCAAATGGCCAAACGTATCGTTCACTTTTTTAAAGTTATCAATATCCAGGACCGCCAAAGCCAAGGGTTCTTTGCTTTTACAATATTGTTTGACGATCTTGTTAAAATATTTTTTATTGTAAATACCGGTCAGGGCATCGCGTCTTACTTCGTTGGAAAGTGTTGTGACCCTGGTCAGGGCAAAAAGTTTATGGACCGATTCTATATCGGAAGCTTCTATGATGAAAACATCTTTGCCTATCTGTATCTCACACTCTTTATTGTATACTTCTTTTGCCAGCACATCATAGTTTTCCAGTGACGCATCATAGTTCTTATAAAGTGTCAGCGCTTTTTTCTGAAGTGCTGACACATTTTCTACATCAAAATACTGCATGAATTTTTTATTGGCAAAGATGATCTTTTTACCTTCTGTGACAAAGATAAGCGCATTTTGATTGTCTATGACCTTTTGCAGGGTATTGTAAAGCAGGGTCGATTCATTGCTGTATTGCAATAATTTTTGCCGCTCTTTGGTGATCGCAGTAATGTTGTGCAGCAGGATGATCGCTGTTTCAGCGTTGGAATACTCGATGGTGATATTGACAAAATATCCTTTTTTGATCACTGCTTCAAGGTTATAGAGGCAATATTTTTGCACAAAGATCTTTTTGATCTCCTCTTCATTCCCTACCAGTTCAGGCAGATAGCGGACCACATCTTCGCCCTTTTGCGGTATTTCGTCAAGATACTTGACGATCTCTGAAGAAGCTTCGATCACATGCAGCTCTTTATCGACCAAAATATATTCGAAGATATCTTTGGAAAGGATCGCATTCAATATCAACTGTATCTGTTTCATTTTTTTCCTTATGTGCTTGAACTGCCGACCTGAATGCCGCTTATTATTCCTGGAGTGCTTTCTGTACCGTTTCGTAGATCGTGTCAGGATCCAGTTCAAAATGGATAGTGACGCGTCTTGAAGCATTCTTGTCTTCCCTGCCGTCTGTAAAAATGGCTTCACTGCTGCCTTTGCCCACCGCTACGACAATATCGGCAAAACCATGCTGTTGCATATACGGCTGCTTGAGCAGATAGGCTTTGACCGCATCGGCCCGCTCCTGGGTGATACGCATATTTTTTTCTTTCTCTCCGCTGCTGTCACTGTGCCCTTCGATCACGATCTTTTCAAGGTACGCCCGGTAGGGAGAAAGCACTTCAAGATATGTTTTTACAGTCTGGGAGAGTGTTTGCATTGCCGGCTCCCGATAGCGTGCCTTGGATGCCGGGAAAAGATGCAAAGGGGCAAAATCCAGGGATTGGGTATCGGGATGATAATAGGGACTGTCCCGGAATGTCTCAAAAAGTGTGGCGGCGATCTCCTCTTTGATATGAAGCGCATGGTGGATCTCCTGCTCTTTTTTTCTCAGAGCATCTATTTTTCCATTCAGCAGGTCGACCCTGTTTTTCAGCAGAACGATCTTTTGCAAAGCAGGTTTTGAGATTTGGGCAAGGTCCTTCTGCATGACGGAGAGTTTTTCATCATAAGCATGTATTTCTGCGTCACGCGCCTTGAGCAGCTGCTCCATCGTACTGACGCTGAAGTGCAAATGATTCACCACCTTTTTGCCTGTTCTCTTTTCGACAAGCTCTATCATGGCGGGTACGTGCGTCAAACTCTTTACGTACCCTTCCATAACGACTTTTCCCTCCTGTTCTTCAAGGTTCACCTCTTGGGCGCTCGCCTGGGCTATCTGCTTTTCAAGTGTGTAAAGGATATACTCTTTATATCCCCAATAGACACCGTATCCGAGCAGTATGGCTGCCAGAAGCAGCAGTATGACCTTTGCCGGGTTGATTTTCTGTTTTCCCGGGGATGGTTCGTCAAGATTTTTCTGTGCAAGGAGGTACGCCTTGAGTTTTTGGGAAAGTTCCTTTACTTCAGGGGTACTGTCATCTCCGTCAAAATGCTGAAAATATTTGGCATATTCTTTAACCACAGAGGCAAAGAAAGCATTGATATCTGAACGCAGTTCATAGTCAGGTTCACTGTCAAGAAAGGCAATAACATAGACCGAACCCGCACTCTCGATATACAGTGTCGCATTTCCGTAACTGAGTATCTGTATCTCTTCCTTGTTCTCCTGATGCTGGTTGATCCAGTCGGTAATGAAATCTTTGATCGCACTTGCCATGGAGGCGACCATATACGGATCATCGATTTCATGATCCTCCAAACTGGCAGAAGAGATCAGCAGACCTGTTTCTTTATGGATAATGAACAACGCTGAAATGATCGCATCGCTGCTCTCTTCAAGCAGCAGTTCCGTTTCGCTGACACCGGAGAGTTTTGCCTTTATCTTGCGTTTGAAACGCTCTACAGAGAAGCCCTGCTCTATTTTCCGGTTGATATGCTCCATCAACTCTTTGATCGCCTGTGTGACATACTTGGAGATCATTCCGCCCATAATAGGATACAGGGCATCGATCATCACGTCCTGATTGTTCGCGATCTCTTTTGAGATAGCCGGGGCGATGACCTTTTGCAGAGCATCACTGAGCTGCGGCAAACGTGTCCGGGAAGCCTCCTCGATGATCCCTGCAAGATGCTCTGCGAGTATCTCTACCGTTTGGCTCTCTTTCCTTTCAAGATTTTGAAGCAATATCGTATCCAAAAGAGGGGTGACCCTTCGGACGATCTCTTCTTTGTCCTCAAGGCGGAGATCAAGTCTCTCCAATGCTGCTGAGAGTTTTTTTAGCTGTTCAAGCTCAGGCTCAAGAAGGAGTCTCTTGAGCTCTTCAAGCTGTGAATCACTTTTTTTCAGTGTTCACACCTTGGGCAAGTACGGTATTGACATCCGTTCCCTGTATTTTCATTGCCACATCAAGAAGCATCTGCGCCATAGTATCTCTTGAAAGCTTGTCGCTTCCGAGGGTATTGAGACCTTCGTTCAGGGAAGCTTCTATCTCGGCTTTCATCGTCTTGACCTGCTCAAGTACCTTTTTGTTCTCATCCGAAACATTCTCTTTGAGTACTTTCAGTTTGGTGGAGAACTCATCTTTCTGGCTGCGCAGCTGTGACTGTGCCGATTCATCCGTCGTATCGATAAGTTCCTTGAGTTTGCTGCGCTCTTTTTGTGTAGAAAGTTCAAGATTGTCGATCTTTTTTTCTACAACTTCCAAAGAACGTTCCGTCTCTTTTCTCAGTTTTTCATACGATTCGCTAAGCTGTTTGGTCAGCGCATCTTCCATCGTTTTTATCGTTTTATTGATCTGGTTGAACTTCTCTTCAAAGTCCTTGATCTGGGAACCGAAAATAAGATCCCTGATCTGGTCCACATTGTTCACATTATGTATATTTTTTTCTGACATTACACTTCCTTCTCAAAATTAATGTATTTTACCGAAATAGACTTAAGTGGGCATCACCAGTCTATTCCCTCCTGAGGGCCTGTATCGTCTGTAGTATGTTCCACTTTTTCGCACCCTTCCGGTCTGGAGGCACAGTATCGGCTGTAAGCGTATTGTGTCAACAACAGAAGTACGGCAAAAAAGATAAAAACAAGTAAAGGTTTTTTCATCTTCTAACTATAGCAAAATATTTTTAGATATAATTATCAGCAATTATCAACTGAGGAAGAGAATATGGAAAAAATAGGCGCATTCATTATGATGCATCAGATGGAAACTTTGCTGCTTGCCTTCGGAGCGATCCTTCTGGCTTTTATTATTACACATTGGCAGGGTGTGAAGTTCTGGTGGCTGAACTTCACCTATAACTTTCCGTTCATTGGAAAAATATCCACTTTGGCCAAAGATATCGAAGGATTTGACGAAAAGCACAAATGGTTCTATTCCGAAGAGCGTCTTTGCCGCGACTACTACAACTTCTACGAAAAGGTGGACAAGGACGGTGAGTCATACGATGAGGCCAAGGAGTACCTCCATGCTGTCGGTGAACTCGGGCGCAAACCGACCCCGACCTTCATCTGGATCATGATCTTTGTTCTGGTCATCGTAGAAGCTTTCGGTTTTGCCTATGTGCTGGCCGGGTTCACCATTCCCGGTGCTTCCGAAGCGACACAGCAGAAAGGTGCCATCGGGGTGGCTGCCATGCTCGCCATCCTGCTGGTATGGCTGACACACATGACCGGGCAGGAGCTGCACAGAAATACGCTTATCAAGAAGATACGCCGCTGGTACAAAAACGACAATGCCGGCGGCAGCAACTGGCGCGATCTCAAACCTGACGAGAAGCTCATCACCATAGACAACACCTTTGACGACAACAGCTCTCCCAACTATATCAGGATGCTCAACCGTCTCGATGTCAATGACAGGGTCAAAACAACCTATACCAAAACCATGTTGACACTTCTTTTCATCTTTGCCGTTGCCATTGGTGCGACGTACATCAGGCACCAGGTACTTACCCAGGAGATCGCGAGTTCGCACGAGACGGCCATGAACATCTTTAACGACGATGCTTCTCCTTTTGCCGGCAGCGACACGGCTTCCGATGACGATATCGGCGCACTCTTCGGGGACGATGCCGCCAAAGATGCCAAGGAGGATCTCTCCTCTCTTTTTGGAGAGGAGGCTGAACACGATGCCAAAGCCGGGACGAAAAGCACAGCAGCCATCGAGGACGAAACGAATCAGAGAGGCGGTGATGCCACTTTCGTCATCCTTGGCCTGATGTTCGTTTTCATCCAGATACTGGGTATTTTCTTCGGAATGCACTGGGGATTTGCCGGGAGAGAATCCAAAGAGGCGTATGAATGCCTCAGAGGTTTCCCGACAAAAAAAGCGTTTCTCTCCTATTACGAAAGGGTCAAAACGCATATTGCCAGAGTGGCGCAGCAGCAGCTGCAGAAACTTCAGCACAAAATGAACAACATCAACGACAACTCCGGTACCGATGCCGAAACGACCGCCCTGCTTCGCAACAACAAAGAGCGGACTTTCAGACAGTATCTGACATTTGAGGACAAATAATGAAACGACTGCTTTTAACCCTGCTTGCCCTGACCGCCCTGCTTGCCGCACGCAACGATGTACCGAGCTGCTACAAAGCCCTGAAGATAGACAATCCTGATGCAGCCGTACAAAAAGAGCTCTTCATTCTTGTCGACCAGACCACACAGCTCGACAAGAGCCTGATGATCTATACCTACAAGAATATGATGAAATTCATCAGGAACGGCGATGCCGTGACCATCGCTTCTTTCTCTTCCAATGCTAATGGGAAATATACCGATGTCGCCTATGCCGGGACACTTGAACCGCTGCTTCCGGAAAGTGCCAAATATGAGATCGCCAAGAAAAAGCTGCGCAAGTATCAGGCCTGCATGAACGGACAGTACCGCTATGCCAAAAAGAAAGCGACCAAAGCCCTTGTACGTACACTCAAAGGGGCGAACAAAAAGCTGCCGCATTCGGACATCCTCAAATCGCTCGACGATATTGCGGAGCATCTCATCAAGCCTGCCAAAGCCAGAGAGAAGATCGTCCTGATCGTTTCGGACATGATGGAACACTCCTCCATTACCACGTTCTATGCCAAAGGATCACTCAAACACATCGATACGAAAAAAGAGATGGCAAAACTGAAAAAGAGCGGATACAGCGCAGACTTTGACGGTGCGAAAGTCTATGTTATCGGCGAGGGAATGGTCGGAAAGAAAAGTTACAGAGATTCAAAAACACTTAAAGCGCTTACCTCCTTCTGGGAAGCATATTTTGCTGCAAGCCATGCCAGACTGCAAGCCATCGGTACACCCATGCTTCTTGAAGATATCGAGTAGGCATTAAGCCGCATAGAGGTACAATACCTCTATGAAAAATCTCAAGAATGCCCTCCTTTTAAAACAGCTTTACCAGCTCAAACAGCTGGGCTACCGCTATACCGACATCACTCCTTTTCAAGAGGAGAAAGTGGATCTTGCTCTGCCGGATACGCTTGAATCGTTGCAAAAGCAGGCTCTGGCCTGCCACCTCTGCGAACTGAGCAAAAGCCGGAAGAAAGTGGTCTTTGGAGAAGGCAATCCCCATGCCGACATTCTCATCATCGGCGAAGGTCCCGGTGCGACGGAAGACAGCAGCGGGAAACCCTTCGTTGGGCGTTCGGGGGAAGTACTCACCAAAATGCTTCAGAATGTTCTGGGTCTGTCAAGAAACGATGTCTATATCACCAATATCGTCAAATGCCGCCCGCCGAACAATCGTGTCCCTACTCCTACGGAAGCACACACCTGCCAGTCCTACCTGCTCAAGCAGATAGCCCTCATACAGCCCAGACTCATCCTCACACTCGGTGCCACCGCCTACCATTACCTTACCGGAGACGATACGGGCATCACCAAAATACGCGGCACCATCCACACCTATGGAAAAGCCACGCTCCTTCCCACCTACCATCCAAGCTATCTGCTTAGAAATCCAAGTGCGAAAAAAGAAGTGATGGTGGATCTGTTGAAAGTGAAAGAGTTGATGGGGAAGTGGTAGAAGTACTGCCTAAAAGGCAGCATACTGAAAAAAGCGTGTTATTCACACTCTTTTTTCAGGATATTCTCAATAATACCAACGATACTCGGATCTTCAAGCGTTGACGTATCCTGCGTGATCTCTTCGCCTTTGACAAGGCTTCGCAGGATCCTTCTCATGATCTTGCCCGATCTTGTTTTGGGAAGGTCCGGAACGAAAGCCATGTCATCACAGAGTGCAATGGCGCCGATCTCCGCTTTGATGAGGGTATTGATCTCTTTCATCACTTCCAATTCATCTGCCACACTGTGCGGATCTTTAAGGACCACATAGGCAAAGATCCCTTCTCCCTTGATGTCATGCGGTTTTCCGACCACGGCGACAGCGGCGACATTGTCATGTTTCTTGACCGCAGCTTCAACTTCTGCCGTACCCATACGGTGTCCGGAAACGTTGATGACGTCATCGGTACGTCCGGTAATGGTGATGTACCCGTCCTCATCCATCATTGCACCGTCACCGGTAAAGTAAACCGCT
>JALSTF010000075.1 GCA_026983895.1 Sulfurovum sp. | reverse complement strand
GGAAGCCATCAGCAATATACGATCTCTCGGGATCAAAGTGGTCATGTTGACAGGAGACCATGATAAAAGTGCCAGAGCTGTAGCCGATGCAGTAGGCATTGAAGATGTTTACGCCCAGCTCCTGCCGCAGGAAAAAGCCGAAAAGATCGACATTTTCCATAAAGAAGGGCATATCGTCGTCATGGCAGGAGACGGTATCAACGACAGTATCGCGCTTGCAAAATCAGATATCGCGATTGCCATGGGAAACGGTGCCGATGTAGCCATTTCCGTCAGCGATGTCGTCCTTATGGATGAAAAACCTTTGAGCATCTACGAAGCCTATAGACTCTCCAAACGTACTTACCGTGCCGTCAAAGAGAACCTCAGTTTCTCCCTGCTTTACAATGTCATAGCCGTGCCCCTCGCCATGGCAGGCTATGTCACTCCGCTGATCGCTGCACTCTCCATGAGTTTAAGCTCACTGATCGTTGTCGGGAACTCCATGAGGATCAAACTTTTGAAATTTAAAAACTGAATTTTCGGAAAGTCGGTTTACCGACTATTAAAAACAATGCTGTATACTACAGTAATAATGTTTTACATACAAGAGGAAAAACCATGTCTGAAAATATCATTATCGTAATGATCGGTATCTCAACACTACTTGGTGCTACAGGACTGGCGGCACTGCTTTGGGGTGTAAAGACCGGCCAATTCGATGATCAGTCCAAGTTCATCGATGCTGCCCGCTTCGACAATGAAGAAGAGTTGCGTGATGCTGTCATGATGGACGAGAAGAAGAAAGAGAGGCAGAAAAAGAAAGAGGCAGAAAACAAAAAGAAGTATATGCCCGCAGACTGAGCAATGAACAATTTTTGACATCGTTTTGCTGTTTTGTCAAATTTCTTTATAAAATATACCCGAATGTTTCATTTTTTATTTTTCATTTTCTATTTTCTCGCTATAATATAAATAAATATTAAAAATGGGAAAGGATACCATCATGAAGAGACTATTACTGAGCCTGCTGCTGGTCAGCGGTTTTATCCATGCCGAAACAGGTATCGGCCTCGATATCAACAATGAAGACGTCGAGCTTCTTGGAGAGATGAACTTCAACGCTCTGGCGGACTACTCAAGCGAAACCTCTTTCGTGATCAGCGGAAGCTATCTTTACGCCGGCGGTAATGACAACGACAATGGCGAACATCTCTTTACCCTTGGTTTCAGCGGAGAGAATGCACTTCCTGGAGTGGAAGGACTTACGATGGGGCTGGGAATCAAGTCGGTCTTTGCCGACAACTTCATAGCCCTTCCTTTTTTCGCAAAAGCCAACTACGCACTGCCGCTGATAGACACCATTCCCACTACCTCCCTCTTTGCCGATTTCGCTTATGCCCCCTCAGTCCTGACCTTCAGTGACGGAGACTCCTATACTGAATACCGTATCGGTGCCGACATGGAAATCATAAGCAACACCCATATCTTCGTCGGTTACCGCAATATAGATACAGATTATACGTATAAAGACTACACGTTTAACGACAGCTTCTACGGCGGTCTGAAACTCAGCTTCTAAGGATCACCATGTCTCCATCCACCACCCACCATCCGCTATCTACTATCCTGGTCACCGGCGGAGCCGGATACATCGGTTCCCATACGGTCATCCTGCTGATAGAAGCAGGCTATGATGTGGTCGTGTTCGACAATTTCTGCAATTCCTCCAGAGAAAGCATCAAAAGAGTGGAAAAGATCGTAGGAAAACCTATTAGCGTGATCGAAGGCGACATACGCAACCGGAACGATCTTCGCCTGGCGTTCAATACCTATGCCGTTGATACCGTTATCCATTTTGCGGGACTCAAAGCGGTCGGTGAATCGGTTGAACAACCATTGCGGTATTATGACAACAATGTCTACGGTACCGTCGCCCTGTGCGAAGTGATGCAGGAGGCCGGCTGCAAGTCCATCATCTTCAGCTCATCGGCCACGGTTTACGGTGATCCTGCGACCACACCCATTACCGAAGATTTTCCCACTTCGGCCACCAACCCCTATGGACGGAGCAAACTCTTCATCGAAGAGATCCTGCGCGACCTCTATATCTCGGATCATGACTGGAAGGTCGTCCTGCTGCGCTACTTCAACCCGGTCGGCGCCCATCCCTCCGGCACGATCGGCGAAGACCCCAACGGCATCCCCAACAACCTGATGCCCTTCATCACCCAGACTGCGGTGGGCAAGCTCTCCTGCCTCTCGGTCTTTGGTGACGACTACGATACCCATGACGGTACGGGTGTTCGGGACTATATCCATGTCATGGACCTGGCCGCAGGCCACGTCAAAGCACTGGAGAAACTGCCCCTGTTCCATGAAGTCATGACCATCAATCTGGGAACAGGTACGGGCTACTCCGTACTCGATATGGTCAAAGCTTTCGAAAAAGCTTCCGGAAAAGAGGTCCCCTACTGCATCGCACCAAGACGTGCCGGGGACATTGCCAAATGCTATGCCGATCCCAGTTATGCCAAAAAAGTACTGGACTGGAAAGCGTCGAAAGATATCGAGGAGATGTGCGAGGACAGCTGGCGATGGCAAAGCAATAATCCCAACGGATATACTGCATAACATTTTTTGGTATAATACCTATCCTTCAAACTAATAAAAAGGATGCCTGTATGAAGACAATAAAACTTGAAATTGAAGATTCAAAACTTGATATTGTGCTTAATATTATCCAAAACCTGAAAGAAGATATTGTTTCAAAATATGAAGTGGTCAATACGCCTATCGACAAAAAAGAGTATTCACGTCTCTCTGAAGAGAGTTTGAAAAAAATATGGGATAACAAGGAAGATGCCGTTTATGACCAATATCTCCAAGTATGATGTCGTCGTTGTCAAGTTTCCTTTTGCCAGCAGTTTGAAATATAAGGCCAGACCTGCACTGGTCATATCGTCGGAAATATACAACGAAAATGAAAGAGGCACACTGCTGATCCTTGCTATTTCAAGTCAAACTCACATGAAGCTCGACTTTGAATTGCATATAGAAGAATGGAAAGATACAGGCCTGCTAAAGCCTTCCATTTTCAAAGCAGCCATTGCCACGATAGAAAAAGATTTTATTATTGCCAAACTGGGTACATTGTCTTCCACTGATATAAAAAATGTTGACAAGCTGTTAAAAACTATGTGTTAAATCCATACAGAAAAAGGAACCAAAGTGACCATCCCCTCTTCCATCTTCCGTGAATACGACATACGCGGTATCTATGAAAAAGAACTCCATGAACGCTCTGTTAAACTTATAGGCTACCATCTCGGGCAGCAAATAGGCGAAGGGAAGATCGTCTCCATCGGCTACGACGCACGATCCCACTCTCCGCAGCTTCGAGACTGGCTCACCTCCGGACTCAACGCCGCTGGATGCACCGTGCTGGATATGGGCATGGTCGCCACCCCGGTAAACTACTTTTCAAACTATCAAAAGATCCATACATTCATTCCTCACTCCTTACCCCAAGGGCACTTGTCACTCCGTTCGGGCGCACCCCTCACTCCTCACTTGATGGAAGCATCCCCCGATGCTTCCATCATGATAACAGGGTCACACAATCCATCAGAGTATAACGGCTTCAAGATCACCGTGGACCAAAGCCCGTTCTTCGGAGAACAGATCTATGCGCTGGGTGATGAGATCATCGCCGATGCAGAACATGAAATACCGGACAATACAAAAAAGATCGATATCGATGTCAAAACACCCTATATTGATTTTATGGTCAAATCCTTTTCCCATCTCAAGGGCCTGGATACAAAGATCGTCATAGACTGCGGCAACG
>JALSTF010000074.1 GCA_026983895.1 Sulfurovum sp. | reverse complement strand
GGTGGTCGGTTCATCGGCAATGAGGAGGTCCGGCTCACAGGCCAGGGCCATTGCGATCATCACCCGCTGTTTCTGTCCGCCCGAGAGCTGATGCGGATACCAGGAGTAGCGCGCCTTCGGGTCTTTAAGTGCGACTTCGTCAAAAAGGGATACCACTTTGGCTTTAATGGCCTCCCTTTTGAGCCCCAGATGGAGCCTGATCACCTCGGCGACCTGCTCTCCTACGGTCATGACCGGATTGAGAGCGGACATCGGTTCCTGGAAGATCATTGCAATGGACCTGCCCCGAACCTTCTGCATCTGTGCTTCGGTCAAAGCGAAAAGCGAGTCCCCGTGAAGCAGTACATCCCCCGAAACCACCCCGATGCTCTCCGGAAGCAGCCGCATAATGGCAAGCGAGGTCAGAGACTTCCCGCTTCCAGACTCCCCCACTAGGGCGAAGATCTCTCCTTTTTTGATCATAAAATGTACGTGTTGCAATAAAGGTTTTTCTCCTATCGACACACAAAGATCAGTGACTTGCAATACCGTATTCATAGATTGTTCCTCGGATCAAGCACCTTCTGTATACGGTCTGAGAAAAGATTGGCTGCCAGGACAAGGATGAACATAAAAATGAACGCCGAAAAAAGCGACCACCACACCATCGGTTCCCGTGCCATTTCAAGACGTGCCTGGTTGATCATATTCCCCCAGCTGTACATCGTCGGATCCACCCCCACGCCAACGTAGGAGAGCACCGCTTCGGCAAGCACCAGTGCAGAGAAGTCGAGTACGACAGAGATGAGGATAATGTGCATCAGGTTGGGCATGATATGGCGAAAGATGATCTTCCATTGGCTCACACCGAAGGCTTTGGCTGCGGTCACGAACTCCACCTGTGAGATCTTCAGCGTTTCGGCACGAAGCAGGCGGCAAAGTCCCGTCCAGCTTGTCATTCCCAAAATGAGGATCAAAAAGAGCAGCCGCAGGTCCGAACGCTCCAGTGTGGTTTCAAACCACTGTGGGTTGTTGTCCATCATCACCTGTGTTACCAGTACCGCCCCGGCGATGAGCAGTACGCCCGGAATGGAATTGAGTGTGGTGTAGATATACTGGATCACATCATCGATCCACCCTCCGAAGAATCCCGCAGAGATCCCGAGTGTGATAGAAACAGGCAGCATCACCAGCGTGGTCAAACTACCGATGAGTACGCCCGTACGGATACTCTTGAGGCTTTGGTAGAAGACATCTCCGCCCACCTTGTCCGTACCCAGGACATGGTAGGAGTGGCTGAGCACATACATCCAGACAAAGCTTACCAGCAGCAGCGTGAAGGTCAGGTAGGCTGTTCTCCACGGCAGTGCCGTTTCCCCCCGCAGCAAACGGCGTATTTTTTCACGCAGGGGCCCCTGTCCGTTCCAGGCCAGATGCAGGAGCACCAGCACCAGGCTTATTGCCAACCCGCTGAGTATCGCGGTGAACGATTTTTTCAGAATATCCTCTGCCACACTCTCTCCGGCGGTATGCTTGACATATTTCAGCGGAAGATAAGCCTGCCTGGTCACCCCGTCTTTGCCCACTATGACCGATTTGGTATATTCATGCGTAGCGAACGGTGCAGAATAGGTACGTTCCGTGTGTTCAATAGCCTGGGAGAGAAGCAGATCGAGCAGGCTGACCATTTCTCCGTCGTAGCGCACACTTTGCTTACTGCTCTCCTGATGGACCGGCTCTTGAGCCGAAAAACGCATATGTACCGAATCAAGCAAAGCAAAACAGAGATAGAAAAGCAAAACAATGGCTGAAGCCATAGCGATACCCGATCTGAAGATCGTATGCCACTGTTTTTTCACTTGAGGCGAACGCGATATGACCCATCCCCATGCCAGCAGGGCAATGACCAGCACCCACACCATCATATCTGTCCAAAGCAGTGTTACTCTCATGAAAGCTTCACCCGCGGATCAAAAAGCGTATAGGAGATGTCGGTCAGGATCAACCCGACTATATAAAGGACCGATCCCAGAAAGACCATCGCTTTGACAATGGCAAAATCCTGCGCGTTGATCGCATCGATCGTGTAGGAACCAAGCCCGGGGATGCCGAAAAAGGATTCCATGATAAGGCTTCCCATGAAAAGAGAGGGTATCACGACAACGATCCCGGTCAGAATGGGGAGCATCCCGTTACCCAGTACATGCCCAAACAGCACAGAAATTTCGGAAAGCCCCTTCGCCCTTGCCGTACGGACATAATCCTGATTGATCTGTTCGAGGAAAATACTTCTGTACCAGCGCACCCCTGCACCCAGCCCTGCAAACACCCCTATCAAAACCGGCAATATAACGAATTTAACCGCGCCCCATCCCGGTTCATAGCCGGAAATGGGTACCCAGTGCCACATCTTCGAGAAAATCACCTGCCCTGCTATAATATAAAAGAGTCCGGAGATCGACATGATCATCACTGCAATGATCATCATGGACATATCGAGCACCGTACCCCGGAACAGTACCAGAAGCAGTGCAAGAGATATGTTGGTGACCAGTGCAATGAAAAAAGTCGGAAGGGCGATCGCAAGGCTCGGCCCCATACGTTCTCTGATGTCTCTGCCGATATCACGGTTGGCATCGGACACACCAAAATCAAACATAAAAAGCTTGAGCGACTCCTGCATAAAAAGTGTATCGCTCAGCTTTTTCAGCCCGGACGCTTTCGGGTTGATAAAAAGCGGTTTGTCATATCCCTTTTCCGTTTTCCATGCTTCGATCATTTGCGGTGTGACCTGTTTGGCACCCAGCTGTGCCCGCGCCATATCATCGGGAGTATTGATCATAAAGAACAGCATAAACGTAATAAGGTTCACCCCGATCAAAATGGGAATGGCATACAGTATCCTGCGAATCATATAACCCAGCATCTATCTCATCTCCTTTTTGATCACACTTTTCTGCCTGCTGCTGTAGGCACGATAGAGCAGCCAGCCCATTACAAACAGGAACACGGCAAGCAGCAGGAGAGGAAAGAGCACCGGCTGATTCCACTCCTGCTGTTTCTTCACTCTGAGCGGGGCATCGATCTTCTTGTATTTTAGCGTATTATTCGCCATGGCATTGGGAAGTACATTTTTGAACCAGGCATGGGAGAGTGCAAGCGATTTAGGGTGGAATCCCCAGACCCATGGTGCATCCTCCCTGGCGATCTCAAGCATTTTCTCTATCTTTTTCAGGCGTTCTGGGGTATTGTGCATCGTTTTGATCTCATCGAAAAGCCTGTCGAACTCCGGGTTCTTGTAGTTGGAACTGTTGATCCCCGCCCCGCCCGTATCGACCGAGGCATTTCCTCCATACAGAAGAAAAAGAAAATTCTCCGGGTCCGGATAATCTGCATTCCAGCCCCAGGAGAAGATCTGTGCCTTCCCTTTTCGTATCTTGTCCTGAAAACGGTTGTAATCTGTCGCACGGATCACCAGCTGGATCCCGAGTTTTTCGAACTGCTTTCGCCGCCAGTCCATCAGCGCTCTGTCATCGGGGCCGGTTGCGGTCGAATCGTAAAAAAGCTTCAACTGTTTTCCTGTTCTGACAGAGATACCGCCCGGATATCCCGCTTCCGCCAGCAGTTTTCTGGCCACTTCCAGCGGTTTGCGCACACGTTTCCCATCTTTCCAGTCATAGACAACCCTGTTGGTTCCCTTTTCTCCCTTTTCGTACCCAAAGATACCCGGAGGAATGGGACCCTGTGCAGGAATACCCCGCTCATTCAGAAAAATAGAGATATATTCCTCTTCATTCTGGGCAATACTGATCGCCTGGCGCAGTTTCTTTGCTGCTTCGCTGTAGCCTCCCACCACGGGATCGACCATATTGAAAGCCATATAGAAAATGGAAGGCTGCACGGCACTTTTCAGCTCGATCCCTCTTTTTCGCATCTCCTCACTCAGCCCCATCGTACCGGACGAAGAGATCTGTACCGCCTGGTCGAATGCTTCCGAGGAAATACCCGAAGCATCATAATACCCCTGAAGGAATTTGTTCCATAGGGGGATACTCTCTTTTTCAAGCGAATAGACGACCTCATCGATAAAAGGAAGCCTCTTTCCGGCATCTTTGCGAAGGTCCTGTGCAATGCCTGCCGACCTTGCCTCCGAATCGCTCAAGTCCGGATAGAACTCCGTATGAAAGTTTGGGTTGGCTTTGAGACGCATCACTCTGTTGGGATCGTTCTGGGCCAGATAGTATGCCCCTGTGCCTACCGGCAGCCAGTTCAGTGTCATATTTTTGGCGATAAGCCCTTTTTGCTGATAGAACAAGTCTGCTTCCCAGGGGATAGGAGCAAAGAAATTCATCGAAAGCCAGTACATGAACTGCGGATAGCGTCCATTGATGGTTATAGCCAGGGTCAGATCATCGATAACCTCCACGCCTTTGATATGGTAGGGACGAAGATCGAGCCGTTCGCCTTTTTCTTTCTTTTCGCGGGCGATCTTTGTGATCTTTTCTGAAAAGGCTTTCAATCCGACGATATAGTCCATCATCGAATCAAGAATAGGAGAATGGTTCTGCCTGACGGCCATCCGTTTGATGGCATAGGCATAATCTTCCGCCCTCAATCTGCGTGTCGCCTGTTTGTTGAAGTCACCCAGTGTTTCAATATGCTCAAGCGCTTTTTCGTTCAAATGGCCGTACACCAGATCCCCACTGGCATCTTTCACGAAAGCAGGATGGTTCTGATAATAGATATCATCTCTTAAGGGCAATGTATATTGTGTATAGGCGACCAGGCTGCTGTTCTCATCCACTTCCGTACCGTTGGCATCCAGATAACGTACGACCGGCATCTTTCTCAGGGTGAGCGGCTCAAGCGTGTAGGGACGCTTCAAATAGTTGTATTGCAGCGGCGGCTCATAGATCTGTCCTATGAAGGCCCATTCATTCGCATTGTAGGAGATGACCGGATCGAGCCGTTTGGGCGGCAGGGAAAACGCAGCAAAAAGGGTGTTGCTCTTTACTTTTTCCATAGCATGCGGACTGTTCCATATCGTACACTGTATCGTCCCTGTTACACTTAACAATAACAATAGTATACGAAAGAACTGAGTCATTTGGCGCAAGTATCCCTTATGTATGCAATATAAACCGGATTCTATCATATATTATCTAATCAAGCAGAGTAGATCAAATAAGAGTTTTTATGTCTTTATTTCATAAATCCATTTGATGTCATGCATTTTAATTTTGACGGAAAAAAGGTTTTTTTTTGCTAAATATAATTCAAACCATAATATTTGATTATAAAAATAATTAAATCATAAGGTTTAATTTAGTTTTAAATGAGCTTGGCATAGAATAGAAAGTCTAAAATAAATTTTATGAAGGAAGGCTATGGCACGATTAGTAGTTATGGGTGGTGGAGTCTCAGGACACACTGCCGCGACATTCGCAAAAGACTGGCTGGGTGATGAGCACGAGGTAGTGGTTGTTACTCCAAATTCACAGTGGAACTGGATCCCCTCAAATATCTGGGTTGGTGTAGGTCAAATGACCAAAGAGGAGGTTGTCTTCCCTCTTGCACCGGTCTATGAAAAAGCAGGCATCGATTACAGACAGGCAAAAGCCGTCTCTATCCATCCCGAAGGAAAAGATGACAGTGATACTCCGTATATCACTATCGAATATACAGGAGCAGGAAAAGAAGGACAGACGGAAGAGATCACTTACGATTACCTTATCAATGCGACCGGTCCTAAATTGAACTTTGGCGCAACTCCGGGTCTCGATGAAGGGCATACTGTTTCTGTCTGTACCGCTGACCACGCAGTACACGCAAACCTCGAACTCAAAAAGATCTTTGAGAAAGCAAAAACAGAAAAACAGAAGATCCTTGTCGGTACCGGTCACGGTATGTGTACCTGTCAGGGTGCGGCATTCGAATATATCTTCAACATCGAGCATGAAGCGAACAAAGCCGGTGTAAGAGATAACCTCGAGATCAAATGGATCTCCAACGAATCATTCCTCGGCGACTTCGGCATGGGTGGATTGCACATGAAAGTCGGCGGATATGTTGTCAGTTCAAAACTCTTCGCAGAATCACTCTTTGCAGAGAGAAATGTACCCTGGATCATCGGTGCCCATGTCAACAAGGTAGAAGAAGGCAAAGCGCACTATGAACTGCTTGACGGCACGACCGGGGAAGAAGCATTTGACTTTGCAATGCTTATTCCTCCATTCGCCGGTGTCGGATTCAAAGCGTATGACAAAGCAGGTGAGGATATTACAAGCAAGATCTTTGCACCAAACGGTTTTATGAAAGTCGATGCAGACTACTCCGGCAAGCCGTATGAAGAGTGGAAAGCCAGCGATTGGCCAAGAACGTACCAGAACCCAGACTACAAAAATATGTTCGCCTGCGGTATTGCTTTTGCACCTCCTCATCTCATTTCCAAACCAATGAGTTCACCCAACGGTACACCCATTAACCCAACACCACCAAGAACAGGGATGCCCGCAGGCATTATCGGAAAAGCCGTTGCCCATTCTGTCTGTGATATGATCAAAGAGGGTGAAAATGCACATCTCCATGAGGCTTCTATGGCTGAAATGGGTGCAGCCTGTGTCGCAAGTGCCGGAAAAGGTGCATTTGATGGAACAGCCGCTGCTATGACCGTTTATCCTGTCGTACCTGACTTCGAAAAATATCCGGGAACCGGTCGTGACACAGATTACACCTTTGGAGAGATCGGACTTGCAGGTCACTGGATCAAACATATCCTACACCATATGTTCATCTATAAAGCCAAGCTCAAGCCGGGCTGGACTTTGATCCCAGAATAAAAAAATAAAGGAGAAACCATGAAACAAGAAGAAGTAAATTTTGCAAAAAGTAATTCATTCAACCTTACAATGATCCCAGGAGGATTTGCCCGAAAAATGAGAACCTGTGTTATTTGGCAGTTTTTCAGATTTGTCGTAATCAATCTTAAAATGCTGGTTGTTGTAAGTAAAAGCCACTAATCTCACCCCTCATACAGGGAAGCCTTACCAGGCTTCCCCGCTACGCTGATTATTAAATATTTTTTAAATTTAACACTTTCTATTTGATTTTAACAAATATTTAAAGGAAATCTCTATGGTACAAACACTGAAACAGTATCCGGATGAAAGTATCAATGTCAATGCTGGTCCCATAAGAAGCTTTGGAGAAAGTTATCAACAGATGGTTGAGGACCTGATCGATACCATGAAAGCGCATACGCTTGATGCGCTCAGCGCGATACAGATTGGGTACCCCTACCAACTCATGGTGATCAGAGAAAACAGTACCTATATTGCTTATGCCAACCCAAGGATCATTACACAAAGTGATGCATTTGACTCCATAGAAAGAAGTCACTACTTCCACAATCAGCCTATCACAGTCAAGCGGTACAAAACACTAAGCCTGGTATATGAAAATAAAAAAGGGGAAATGAAAACAAAAATAATTGACAACAAGGAAGAGGCTGCTCTTTTCCAAAGAAAACTGGATTATCTTTTCAATACCACTCTGATTGACAGACTTCTCCCTCAGCAGAGAGAACAGGCAGTGAAAGCCTTGGCGGGGAAAGGACATATGCCTGATATTTCCGATGCTTTTTGTCCTCCCGAAAGCAAAAAGGTTTATTTTGTCAGTGTTGCAGACAAACTTCTTTTTTTTATGTTCCTCTCTCTATTCCTACCACTGTTCCCTCTCTCAAAAGAGACACTTAGTGGCTGGTACACCTATGACAAATTTGCTTTTCCTGCCATACTGTTCTTAATGATGGGCTTTTTCTTCTACGCACAGCATGAAGCCAAAAAATACAAGCAGTGCAGTTCCTGCCAGATCGGCAACAATATCGGTGTCATGGTCAAACGCAGCGTCGCTGCCCTGGCGTTTGCCATCGGTGCCTACTTCCTCGTCAACCCCTACTGACAAAAAAGGGATCCGCAAAAGGGGTACCCTTCAAATATGACCAAACTAAAAGTTTAGGGCACCTCTAGGCCAAGCCTTCAAAGTCCAAGCAGTACAAATCACTGTGAGGATACACAATATCTGTAACCTACAAAGTTGAAAAGAGGAAAATGATTTAAAAAGGGGAGTGATACCAAACCCAAGAGGGCTTGGAAGAAATATATCGATAAAGTACCGATTATCTTTTTGAGAACTGTGGAGATCTTCTCGCTTTTTTCTTACCTGGTTTCTTACGCTCAACGACCCTGGAGTCACGTGTAAGAAGACCCATAGGCTTCAAGATAGCTCTGAAAGAAGGCTCGAAATCAACCAATGCTTTGGTGATACCGTGCTTCAGTGCATCTGCCTGCGCAGAGTAACCGCCGCCAAGGGTTGTTGCTCTCAGGTTCATGGATTCAAGCTGTTTTGTTGCTTCGAGAGGAAGTCTTACTTTCATTTTCAGTGTTTCGTGTCCGCCAAGCCACTGGTCAAGTGTCTTGCCGTTGATCAGCATTTCACCATTGCCCGGAGTAAGCCATACTTTAGCGATCGCCGCTTTTCTTTTTCCTGTTGCATAGAATGTCGCCATACTTACGCTCCCTTATTGATTTGTGCAGTATGCGGGTGTTCGGCACCGGCATATACTTTGAGTTTTTTCAGCATTTGTCTACCAAGTGTTGTCTTTGGAAGCATGCCTCTTACAGCAAGCTTGTACAGTTTTTCTGTATGGTTTTCCAGCATATCACCCAGTTTTTTACTTTTGGTAGAACCAAAGTAACCGCTGTGTGTAAAATACTCTTTATCGTCAAGTTTGACACCTGTGAACTTCGCTTTTTCAGCATTGATGATCACCACGTAATCACCGCAGTCTACGTTCGGTGTGAACGATGGCTTGTGTTTTCCTCTGAGCAGTGTCGCTACTTCGGTCAAGATACGACCGAAAGTTTTACCTTCAGCATCGATCAAAACCCAGTCACGTGTTACTTCAGCAGGCTTTAGTACCTTTGTCATTTTCATGATGGCTATCCTTTGTTTTTAAAGCTTTCGCTTATTTGTGGACGGATTGTACCCACTTAATCTTAAAATTTATTTAAATTCAGTTTAATTTAAGTTTAATATCTCGATTCCCTCTTCCAAAAGATATATAAGCATCCCCTCCGCAGGTTTTTTACTGATGCTTTCGATAGCCTTCATATAAAAATTCACCTGCGCCACATGTTTAAGATGGTATTTTTTTGAGCTTTTATAGTCGATCACCAGCATCCGGTCACCATAGTCCAGAAGCAGGTCTATCTGCCTCAATTCTCCTTCATAACTGAGTGACTGCTCTTTCATGACCTGCGCATTCACAAGCAAACGCTGGAATCTTTCATCCTCTATCAGTGCCTTGACGCGTTTTTCTATTTGAGCCAGCCCCCCTTCTTCCAGGAGCTGGCCGTATCGGTTCTCTATAGAGGTCAACGCATTTTTCAGGGCAGCATGATCGAACGTTTCCAGTATCTCCAGTGCATCATGCAAGGCTGTCCCAAAAAGGATCGCCGCATGGTCCGTCTCTCCCTCTTTCTCCCTCTCCTTCACTTCCTGTGTACCATAATGGGAGATCTTAACGGGAGGGAGGCCTTTTTCATCTGTATGCTGTACGGACATCATCTCTTTGCGTGTGATCTCTCCGATCTTTACGGGGACCATACCGATCTCGTCAAAGATGGAAGCTTCCGGTTTTTTGATGACGACCATGCCTTCTACCGCACGTGTCAATGCCACATAAAGCACATTTTTCCTGTCTTTGAGTGCTGACATTCTACGCTCTTGCATGATCTGCGCATAGTTCTTGTCGAAATGTTCTCTGTTCTGTGTCCGCAAGAGTATCTGGTCAATGTAAAGGTCATCACTGTAATGAAAGATCAACGGCGCTTTGTCACTGTTGGGCCGGGTCAGCTTGTCAATAACGATCACATAGTCAAATTCCAGCCCTTTGGAACCGTGTATCGTCATGATCTTTGCTCCGTGCACGGAGTGTGCTGCTACGGGGATGCTTGACGTTTCGAACTCTTCAAGGAATGTCGGAATATCTGAAAATCCTGAAGCGAATTCAAGCAGTTTGAGCAGATTCGGGTCCCTGTCAAAATAACCAAATGCCCGTATCAGCCGGTCTACGGCCTGCAGCGGACTCATAAAGACAGAAAACCAGGAAAGGTCGATGCTTCCGAATGCTTTTCCCACCATCTGAAACATTGCCTCTGCATCGATCCTCTCTCCGTCAAACAGATAAGAGACCATCGCAACGAGTGCAGCGATCTTGGGCACATTTTTCAGCGAAGTGGATGTTTTCAAAAGCGTTGCAATGCCTGCCTTTCCGCATGTTTCCTGAAGCATCTGGCCCTCTTTGTTGGTGCTTACAAGAAACGCGATGTCATCCACACCAATACCCCTGTCCATCAATGTACGGGCCTGGTTTACTGCATCTTCAAGCAGCGTTTCGGATTCAAAGACCTCCACATACCCTTCTTCGGCTCCAACGCTGCTTTTTTGGGGGACATACCCTTCCATCCTGCCTTCGAACCAGAGATTCACCTGCTCCACCACATGCCTGCTGCTTCTGTAATTGGTATCCATCTGTTCTATAACGATGCCGTAACGCTCGGCGATCTTGTCAAAAAGCTCTTCGACCCCTCCCCTGAAGCGGTAAAGCGACTGTTTCGTATCACCCACATAGAAAAACGATTTAAAATCACCCTGCCCCTTTCCGGCGAAGATCTCGTCGATCATCGGCTTAAGAAGCAGAAACTGCAGAGTGGAGGTATCTTGAAATTCATCAAGCAGGATATGCTTGAATTTTGCATCTATTTTAAAATAAAGGAACTCTTTGCTGATACTCTCATGAAGCAGCCGGTAAGTGAAATAGGTCAAGTCATCAAAACTGAGCACCCCTGAAGAGACGGCATTGGTGATGGTCGCATTTCGGTAATAATCATAGACCCCAAAAAGGTGATGCAGTACGGTCACCTCTTTCGCTCTGGCCCACAGAGAAAGGCGCTGTTTCAATGCGGCGTACGCTGCCTCCACTTCCGTATTGGCCACTTTTTTATACCAGGAGTGTTCTCCCAGCGTTTCTTTTTCAAAGAGGCTTTTGCCAAACAGTGTCTTGATGTCTGCGGTATCGAACTGTTTGAGGCAGCGCTCAGGCGCACCGGCATTCACCAGTGCCTTCAGCATCTCCAGACGCAGGATCCCGCAAGCCTCCTCTTCTTTTGCAATGAAGAGTGTCACCTCCGGTGCTTCGGGGAGCAAGGGGTCTGCTTTGTAGAAGGATTGCATCAGGTCAAAGATCTTCCTGAAACGTTTGTCCTCGATATCCATGGCCAATTTCACCAGAGAAGAGAGCAGTCCTCCGGCATCCACCTCTTCAAGAAAATGCGCTTCCAGTTTTTCCGCTGCCTGTTCTTTGGTCACAAAGTCAGGCTCAAGTCCCAATTCAAGCGAAGCCGCACGCAGGACCATGGAAAAGAAACTGTCCAATGTCACGATGTAGGCAGAAGAAGAGAGGAAACGACTGAGCACTTCAGGCTGTTTTTGGAAAAGTACTTCTCTTTTCATGCCCGTCTCTTCTACAATCGCCTGGAGAAATGCTTCATTCTCTCCCAAATGGCGCAAAGAGTCCACGACACGCTGTCGCATCTCGGCAGCTGCCTTATTGGTAAAGGTCGCTGCCAGTATGCTTCCTGCGGATTCTCCCATAAAAAGCAGAGAGATATAGCGTACCGACAGTGCAAAGGTCTTACCGCTCCCCGCGGAAGCGGAATAGGCCAGATAGGGTTTGAAATTTGGGTCCATTTTCATCATTTACTTCTCATAATGAAACCGGCACTGTGCCACAACGATCAAATCATCCATCACTTTATACACAAGCCTATGTTCAGTCGTAATTCGCCGTGACATATATCCGCTATAGTTTTCTTTGAGTCTTTCTGGTCTGCCTATACCTTCTGCATCATGTGGATTTCGTTTGATATCCCTCAACAGCAGGTTGATTCTTTTGAGTATCTTTTTATCGTGTTGTGCCCAATACGTATAGTCTTCCCACCCGTTATCCGAAAAACCCAGTATCATACATCAATCTCTTTTGTAAAAAAGTTCGCACTTTCTATCTGCTCTACTGCCTCATCCAGTCTCTCCCTGTTTGTCTTTGACGACATAAGATACAAGGTTTCTTTCATGGACGCATACTCATCATAGGAGATAAGCACAGCTGTTTTGTTGTCTTTGGTACTGATAAGATACTCATCAAAGTCATCACAGACTTTGTTAATGAGACTTCGTAAATTATTTCTGGCATTTGAATAAACAATGGCTTGCATAGGGTACTCCTTGTACATATTTATGAGAGATGCTCTTATAGTATAGCAGATATGACAAGATATTGTCAATATTATGCTGATCTGCCAAGAAAAGCACACCAACATCGTTTTCTATGCATACTCCCCTCTCCCGCACATCAAAGCAAATTCACAATATTTGCAACGTTTTAAATCTTCGCATTTCTCTGCGGTAAAATAAGTGGTCTGTTTCAGTTCGATGATCCGTTCTGCCAGCAGGGCATTGCGTTCTTCAAGCAGGGTTACGTGCTGTTTTTCTCCTTTGTCAAGTATCTTTACGAACGCAAGGGAGATATTTTGATACCTTCCCTGAAGCAGTTGATGATAGATACTCATCTGAAAATCAGTGATCTTCTCAGGATTGAGCTTTCGGGGTTCTTTCTCTACCTTGCCGCTTTTGTAGTCCAGTACCAGTGTATCGGTCTTGTTCTGGTCTATACGGTCTACACGTCCCTTGAACTTCAACCCTCCTATCTCGCCAGCCACATCTACTTCTCTTTCCACGACCCGCCACGACGCGTTGAAATGTTCTATCTCTTTTTGCACAAAACCTTTGAGTTTCTCTTTCCAAAGCAGTTTTCGGTAACGGTTCTGGGCATTTTCTTCAGGCAGAAGCCGATCCATCAGCTGATGCAGCCGCTTCGTGAGCTCCTCTGGCGCGGTATAGCTGTCCCGCTCCTGATAAAGGTGTTCCAAAAGGGTATGCAAAAATGCCCCTTCATTGAGTGCTTCCTCTTCTTTGGCTTTAATGGTGCATATATAGCGGTAATAGTATTTGCGTTTGCACTCAAGAAAAGTCTTCAGCCTTGATGCTGACCAGGTCTGGGAAAAGGCATTGAAATCCTCGACGATCGGATCTTCTTCCTCTTGAAGCCAGGAAGGCTGCGCGTAAAGCAGTGCTGTCGGAGGTTTGAGCTGTTGTGTTTCCTGCAGCCCCAGTTCATAGAGAAAACGCGAGGGCAGCCTGTTCTCGGAGGTACTATAGACGATCACTGCTTTGTCGGCCTGCTGCAAAAGCCTGTTGTAATATTGTTTTTGCAGGGCTTCCCTGTCCTGGCGTGTAGGCAGGCCGGCAAATTTGCGTACCGTTGAGTTCAGGAAAAGATCCTTGCTTGAAGATGTCGGCACAATACCTTCGTTAAAGTCAACGATCACAACACCTTCAAAAGAGACACCCCGCGTTTCAAGCACACCCATCACCGTGATCTTTCCGCCGCGTACATCATCGATGCTGATCTTTGAAAGGCTTTGAAGCCAGAGAAAAAGCCAGGTTTTGCAGGGCATAGCCTCCTTTTTGAAAAGATGCTGAAAATAATGATACTTCTCCTCTACCCTCTCTTCCATATCGGTCGCAAGAAGCCCTCCGTCCTGAAGTGCCCGGAAAAAGTGTTCCACACCTATTTTCCCCGACACATTTAACCGATCGGCCTTCTCTCTTTCCAGGCCGTATCTCTCCATGAGATACCTGCTCTCACTGTCATGCCTCTGCCAATACCGGTACAGTGCATCAAGCATCTTGTAGCTGCGTGTCTGCATAGAGTCATACCCCATAGCGAAGTTCAGATTGTTCAGGTTGTCAAAGAGCATGAAATGTTCTTTAAACCCTTCATCAGGCAGAATGAGTACGATCGCTTCAGGGGCTATACCGGAGCGGACCATCTCTTCTATCTGCATGAATGCCAAAGCGATCTGTTCATCACGTTCTTCTACACCAAATACGGAAGCTGTTATCTGCATATCATTGGGCTTCTCATCCAGTACCGTTTTACTGCCCAGGTCGAAAACCGCTTGTGTGTTTTGTTTCAGCGTGATGCCGTATGCTTCAAAACGCTCAAGCATTTTTTTGTTGAAAGCACTGGTTGCATAATGTATGATCAGCTGCGTATGCCTGGAGATCTGCTCCAGGAGTTTCAGTTCAAAGCGGCTCAAATATCCTTCGAGGAAAATCTCTATGGTGTCATACCCTTTTACGAACCCGACATTCAGTCTGTAGTTTCCGGGGAGGAACATCCTGTCGGTGAGCCCCTGGGCGTCAAGGATCTCTTTGTAGCGTACCTGCAGGGTTTCCAAAAGTGCAATATGCGTATCGAATTCCGCATAGGGGTCTGCCTCTGTCAATGTTTCAAATCCCACCCCTTCTGCAGCAAGTTCTTCGAAAAATTTGAAGAATGCGTCACTTTTGGTAAAGAAATGTATAAGATCACGGTCTATTTTGAGTCGGTCGAACGCTTTTGTGCCGGCAGCTTCTTTAAGCAAAAGTACGCGTTGAAGAGGATCGACCATCGTACGGCCCTCCATGAGTACTGCACGTTTCTCAAACTCATCCATGCGCATCAGCGTAGGCAAAAAACCCTCTGTCTGCTTCAGTGATTCACTGATACGGCGCAATGCTCTTGATGTGGGATAGATATGGAGTTGTTTCATAAAAAAGAGTATAGCATATTATAGGTAGCAGGTAGCGACTTTTCACAGGTTGCCTTTGGCAAACCTTAACTGCTACCTGCTTAATGCTCCCTGTTCTCTATTCGGAGGGTTTGATATAGGCGGGGATATCGGAATATCCGACTTTATCTCCTATCTGGGCACGAAGGCGCAGAAGGTAACGCCCCGATTTTTTGATATCGATGTTCTTGACTACATATCTGCCTGCCTCAAAAGGAACGTTCTCTACTTTGATATCGTCCTTATCCGTATGCGGGCGTGTCAGCAGAAAGGTCACATTCGCATCAGATACAGGTGTGCCTGTTGCTTTGTCTTTGACCTCATACACGAAACGGTTCATACCCAGGGCAAGTTTCGCCTCCGGTTTCAATTTTCGGTGCTGCACTTCGTTCTTTTTGGGAAGGAACATGTCAACATTCTTTATCTCTATCAGATAGGCTTTATCAAAGGCCATCTTCTTCTTGAGTATCTTGTTGATGTTATAATCTGCTTTTTGGTATTTCAGCATATACTCATTCTCTTCCTGAACGGGAGCAGAAGTAGCAGACTTGACCGTCCAGTACCCGAGTGTGATCCCGACCAATAGAAAGCCCAATATCATATGGGGCCAGTAGCTTTTCTCTTTATTGTTTTTTGCCATTTTTTATCCTCACCCAAATGGGACGTAAAATAAATATCCACAACACAAAAAATGTACCGATATAGACCAGGATCTTTACATAGCCTATAATCGTTCTTGTATCATTTGGAATCGTACTTGTCAGTTTCACATGTTTTGAAGCAGCTATTTCGTCTGCCAATTCTGAAAAACCCTGTACGATCCCAATATTGAATTTATCTTCTTTACTGTTCTTATCTCTTGTTGCCACCACATCGATCGTTGCATCCATGACATCACTTTTACTGTAACGTTTTGCCATAGCTTCAGACGAAGGAATGATCGCAACCCTGCCCGTCTGCCCGGACTTCTTCGTGATCACTGCATTGGGTGCAAAGATCAACACTACATACGGCTTGCTCATGTTTGCTTCATACTTCTTGCTGTACGCTACCAGATTAAATCTTTCAGGAAAGTTTTCATTGGTCGCTACTACATATTCGTTCAAACCCGTTTTCGAGAATAACTCATTTCCCATTTGCTCAATGAGTTTTGAAGCTTCAGGTCTTAAAAGGTCATCTTTGAGAATATGTGCTGCATTTAGAAGAAGTGGAAGTAACAAAGCAAGCAAGGCGAACCTCGCTTGTGCTTTGAACATAGTTTAACCTACGTAAAGGTGGTTTGGTGTAAGGACAGCCCATGCTGTGTAAATAGCAGTAGCAAACATTGCCCAACCCAGAACTTTATCCATAATTGTAATCATTTTTTATCCTTTATGAATTACTTCGCATCTTTGAATGCAAATTGCGCATTGTCTTTGCTGATCGCTTTTACATTGTCCAAATTGCTTATGATCGGTGAAGGATCATAAGGGTTTGTCGCTGACTTCTGCTGTACACCGAGTCCCCACACTGTGAGGAATGCGAGGATACTCAAAAGAAGTACCGTTGCGATCAACATACCTGTTACGCCATTGAGACTAAAAACGCCTCTGTTTGTATTTTCAGTTGCTGACATTTTACTCTCCTCTCAGTGATTTGATATATGTTGCGAGTGCTTTGAGCTGTACCGGAGTCATTCTGTCGTGGAATGCAGGCATTGTACCGATCGCACCTTTCTTACCATGTACAATAACATGCGTGATCAGGTTTTCGTCATACTGGGCAATATTCGGTGCTGTACCGCCATTGCCTTTCCCGTCTGCTCCGTGGCAGGATGCACATGTTGCAAATGCCGCAGGCTGCTTGCCTTTCATACCACCCGCAACGTATGCTGCGATATCTTCGGCATCTTTACCCTGCGCCATCATTGGCGGCATTGCACCCATGGCATACCCAAGCTGGTTTGAACCGTTCTTGATCACTGCAAGTACTTGCTTCTTGGAAATTCTTCCATCGACAAAGTCATGTGCTTTGCCTGAAAGTCCGTCACCTGTCGTACCGTGGCATGGCGCGCACTGTACGAGGAAGATAGACTCACCCATTTCCTGAAGTGTTGCAGCATCTGCATTCTTGTTTGTTTCTTCAAACTTCTTGTTGTAGGCTTTCACCTCTTCGTTCCACTGCCCGATCTGACTGAAGGCATTGACAGGATAACCTACTGTCCAATACCAAAATGCCCAGATAATCGTACCGAGGAAAGAGTATGCCCAACCGCTTGGAAGTTCATTTTTATACTCACCGATGCCGTCCCAGTTCTCTTCCGCAAGTTCACCTTTCGCAGTGTCTGTTTTCATCTGGTTGATGTATTTTGTTGCTACACCTACCGTCAGTACCGCAATGGCAATAGCACCGATCATAGTGATCAGGTTGATAGGATCACTCAGGTCG
>JALSTF010000073.1 GCA_026983895.1 Sulfurovum sp. | reverse complement strand
AGGGTAATGTAAAAGGCGAGTGAGATGATTAAAACCACGAAAATGTTCTCTGCCCACACACTCCATGTTCTCCATGCGGTTATTCGTGATTTTTTCATTCTTCTTTTTGTCCTTTTGTCAGCCGGTTATCTATGGCTGATCCATGGTATAAACATTGAAAAGCTGACGTTCGGCAAGTATGAGATTGACGGATTATACATCAAACTCGATAAAAAACTTATACTCAATGCGCAGAAGGTTGTCATCCCGCAAAGCAAGTCCAAACCCTCTTTCGACAATGTTGACAAAACTTTCGACAGGATCAAACATGTGTTGACCTATTTTGAGTCGATCCACCTTGAAAAAGTCAATTTTAAAAACAACCATTTTACCGTCTTTTATGCAGATGATGTCTTGTATATTACCAGTGATGACTATGAGATCGCAGGAAATATTACACGTAAAGGGGAAAAACTGATCGCAGACGTTTCGATGCTTAGAATCAAAGCATACGATACAACTGTTGAGGGAAAACTCAGTTACAACCTGGATACGCATCTATTGGAAACAGGAGGTGCTTTTACAGTCTATGGGATCAAAGGTCACTTTAGAGCTGTCAAAAAGGGAGATGAGGTGATCTATGCACTCAACTCCGAACAGTTCACCGATCTTAAAACGCTGATTAAACGTATTGGGATACCTTCTCAGATCGAAGCATGGATCATAGACAAAGTGCAGGCAAAACGCTACAAGATAGAGTACGTCAAAGGAAAGTTCTCCCTCTCAAGTGATGATGTGCTGTCCTATCTTTCCGGATTGAAGGCAAAAGCACACTTTTGGGATGTGAATATCCGTTACAAGGACGGTGTGCAACCGGTGCATGCACAGGAGATGTTCCTGACGTACAAAAAAGGGAATCTTTATTTTGATCTTGTAGACCCCAGACATCAAGAGCGCAGTGCATCAGGAACAACTGTGGTGATCAAGCATATCATCGGGTCGCAGACACCTGTACTGATCCTTGATCTACATGTGGAAAGTCAGATGGATGATGAGGTGCAAAAGATACTTAAAGCCTATGCTTTGGAGATCCCGGTAAAGCATACTGCCAAAAATGACAAGGTAATTGTAACACTGAAAATACCGCTTGGTCACACAAAGAAAAAGATGCGTGTCACGGTGGATGTTCTTCTTGGAGAGGGGAACTTGAGTCTGCCCGGTTTACAATTGTATGTCAAAAGCGGAGAGATATTCTATGATAAAGGTGTGGTGCTTCTGAAAAAGATAGAGATCGATGAGCCGTGGTGTAAAGGAGCAGTAGAAGGGACGATCGATGTGCGTAAAAAACAGGCAAAACTGGTACTCTATGCCAATGAGTTCCGACTTGGAGAGAAGGGATCTCCTCTGTTGTTGATCAAGGATAAAAGCATACCGATCAGGATTTCATACAAAAAACCCGTCACCCTCACGCTGCCTACACTGCAGACAACGATCGTGAAGCAGACTGCAAAAACGGAGATACAACTAAAGGATCTCTCAGTGATTCTTCCCTATCTTCAAAAGCCGATACCGGGAGTTACGGGAGGTGCACTCGATATCAGTACGAAAGATATGCAGCAGTTCTCTTTTAGTGGGCAGATACAAAAAAAGAACTGTTTTTTCTATGATGCATCTGTCTGTTATACGACTGTTCCCATAGAAGGCAGTGTCGATGTGCGTACGCATGACATAAAACTGACTGCCTTTAAAAAGCGTTTTATCTATAACTCTCAAAAATCACTGGTGAAGCTCACCAATCTCAATATCGATCTGAAGCGCTTCCTTGAAGTTGAAAAAGAGATGAGACGTGGTACACAAAGTCAAAAACGTACCGGCAAGAAGCTTGTGATCCTTGGGAAGAACAGTGAGTTTCGTTATGACAAGTACAAACTGGTGACAGACAGCTATGACATAGAGGTTCTGCCAAATGGGGACATCAAGGCAAGCGGTATCAAGGACGGTGATGTTGTGAAGTTCTCTAAAAAGGGTGATATTTTTTCCATTGAGGCGCTGCGCATCAAAGACAAGATGCTCCATCCGCTTATTCATTTTTCCGGCTTGAAAGAGGGGCGTTACTCTCTGAAAAAAGTGGGGGATCCTTCCAAAATGATGAAAGGACGTATTTTGATCGAGGGTGGTGTGTTGAGTGATTTTAAGGTCTACAGCAATACCCTGGCATTCATCAATACCCTTCCGGCATTGGCAACACTGCATTCTCCCGGGTTTTCAAACAAAGGATTCAAGATCAAAGAGGGTGTGATCGAATACACAATGACACCACAGAAGATTCACTTTACCTCTGTGTACCTGAAAGGGAATTCCGCAACAATCGTCGGTAAAGGTGATGTAGACCTGAAAACCAAAAAACTCAACATCGATCTGGCAATACGAAGTGTCAGGGAATTCGGAAATGTGGTAGGTAAGATCCCCTTGTTAGGGTACATCCTTATGGGAGATGACCACAGCATGACCGTAGGACTGAAAATCACGGGAACACTTGATGATCCAAAGGTCAACACGTCAGTGGCAGAAGATATTCTGACCCTGCCGCTACGGATACTCCAACGTACCATTACCGCTCCTGCACATATGGGTACGTTTCAGAGTGTTGCGCCTGATATCCCGGATTTCAACCATGAAAAGAAAGAACAAACGCAGCGAAAGAAAGAAGTGCCTGGACAGATACGACCACAGCTCTATTAAAGCAGAAATGTTAGCTGGCAGACAGATACAGTCATCTCCTTTGACGTATAATAAATCATCTCAACAGAAAGGATAGATCATGACAAATGATTATTTGGTAGCGGTTTATGATACACATGAAGATGCTGCAAAAGCGGTACAGACGTTGACAGAGAAGAAAATCGTAGAAAGGGAAGATATTTCCGTGATTGGAAAAGGTGGTGAAGGGGAACCAAAAGATTCACTGCAGATTGACAAAGAAAACAAAGATATCCTCGAATGGGGCAAAGAAGGTGCCATCTGGGGCGGGATTTTGGGCTTTCTCACCGGAGCGTTTTTCCTGTGGATCCCGGGCTTTGGTCCCTTGTTGGCAGCAGGGCATATTGTGCCTGCCATTGCAGGGGCATTGGGCGGTGCAGCGGTAGTAGGCAGTGCTTCTGCATTAATCGGTTATTTTGTAGATATTGGAATAGAGGAGAGTGATGCTCACCGTTATGTGGATTTGATCAAGGAGGGAAAGCTTCTTGTACTGGTTCATGGAAATAGTGATACGGTAGCACGTGCAAAAGAAGTATTGTCTTCTGGTTCACACAAGGAAATCACTCACTATTCCAAAAAATAACACAGGGGCAAAGAGAGCGTTCTCTTTGCCGGAATCCTCCACCATATTTTTATTCGTTGCGTAAAACGGTCAACGAATCGGTCTGTGCCGCTTTTTTGGCAGGGTAAAGTGCAGACAGAAGGATGATGATCGAAGTTCCGAGGAGAATGAACCCAAAATCACTCAGTGTCAGATCGACCGGCAGTTTGCTGGTTCCGTAGACATCTTCAGGTACCGAAATAAGATCGAAGGTCTTCAATAGCCAAATCCCCAATGAACCAAGCAGTGTACCCGCAACAATACCGGCACTCCCGATAATGAGACCAAGTCTGAAGAAGATCATCCTGATCTCCTGCTGTGTTGCTCCAAGTGTTCGCATCAGTGCGATCTCACTGCGGCGGCTCATCACCGTCATCAGAAGCGAGGAGATAATGTTGAGGGAAGCGACAAGAATGATCAGCAGCAAAACCAGAAAGAGTGCTTTTTTCTCCATCTCCATAGCAGAGAAGAAGTTGCCGTTCTGTTGCCACCATCCCTCGATCACGACAGTATCAGGAAGGATTTTGCGTATCTTCTTGATCTCTTTGACAGG
>JALSTF010000072.1 GCA_026983895.1 Sulfurovum sp. | reverse complement strand
AATTTATAAAATCATTAGTTCAATTTATATTTGTCTAAGTTCCCTTTTGTTATAGTCTCCTGAAATGATGCAACATTAAAATGGAGTCTGCTATGAAAAAATATCTGATACTTCTTATCTCTTTGAGTGCATTTGTTGTTTTGCCGGCCGCCGAAAACAATCGTACGGCAGAACACAAAAGCAGCAAAGAGGACAACCGGACAAAAGAGGCGATAAAACAAGCCATGGAACTTGAAAAAAAATATGCCAAAGAGCAGCGCTTTGAACAGGGCAGCGAGTATGATCTGAAAAGCAAAGAGTTCGACAAAGAAACACTTGAAAAAATACCGGTCATTGAACCCGACTATGATTTTGATATGGATACAGGGGTCTATGACGACTGACCCCAATATCTTGTTGAATTCAATCTATATTTACCAAAACTCTGCTATATTAAAATTACTTTCTCATATTTTTTTTAAGGTAGTTTATGTCCGAAGAACCCAAAGCGAAACCCCAATTCACCCACCTCCACCTTCATACCGAGTACTCGCTGCTTGACGGCGCCAACAAGATCAAAGCCCTTGCTGCCAAGGTCAAGGAACTTGGGATGGACTCCGTGGCCATGACCGACCATGGCAATATGTTCGGTACCATCGACTTTTACAATACCATGCGCAAAGAGGGGATCAAACCCATTATCGGGATGGAAGCCTATGTGCACAACCAGCCGGATCTTGGGGACAAATCGGTGCGTCAGCGTTTCCACCTCTGCCTTTATGCCAAGAATGAGACCGGGTACAAAAACCTTATGTTCCTCAGCTCCCAGGCCTATCTCAATGGATTTTACTACTACCCCCGTATCAACTGGGACCTGCTCAAAGAGAATGCGGAGGGGCTTATCTGCTCTTCTGCCTGTCTTCAGGGGGAAGTGAACTGGCATCTCAACCTCTCCGAGCGTAATCTCAAATTCGGTGCCAAAGGATATGATGAAGCCAAACGGATAGCGCTCAAATACAAAGCAGTGTTCGGGGATGACTTCTATCTGGAGTTGATGCGCCATGGTATCGGGGATCAGCACCGTATCGACAAACAGATCATACAACTGAGCCGGGAGACCGGCATCAAGATAGTCGCGACCAATGACACCCATTATACCAACCCGCAGGATGCTGATGCGCATGAGGCATTCATGTGTATCGCGATGAACAAACTTTACGATGATCCCAACCGTCTGCGCCACTCCGTGCATGAATTCTATGTCAAGTCACCTGAACAAATGGCGGAACTCTTTGCCGATATGCCTGAAGCCCTTGAAGCCACACAGGAGATAGCGGATAAATGTAATCTGGAGATCAAACTGGGAAATCCGACACCGCCAAATTTCAAATTTGCCAGAGAGAAAGCGGCCGAGATCGGTTTGGCACTGCCTGAACCCGACGAAGAATACTCTCTGGCAAACGATAAAGCACTTTTTATCGAAGAATCCAGAAGAGGACTGGAGGCACGGTTGAAGATCGTGCCCGAAGAGAAGCATCAGGAATACCGGGACCGGCTTCAGGTGGAAATAGACATTATCAACAATATGAAGTTTCCGGGATATATGCTGATAGTCTGGGAATTCGTGGATGCTGCCAAACGTATGGGGATCCCGGTGGGACCCGGCCGTGGATCGGCTGCGGGGTCACTGGTTGCCTACGCCCTGCGTATCACCGATATCGATCCGATACCCTATGGATTGCTGTTTGAGCGTTTTTTGAACCCGGAACGTATCTCGATGCCGGATATCGATATGGATTTCTGCCAGGCACGCCGCCAGGAGATACTGGACTATGTCGTGGACAAATATGGGCGTGTGAACGTGGCTCAGATCATTACTTTCGGTAAACTGCTGGCCAAGGGTGTTATCCGTGATGTTGCGCGGGTATTGGATATGCCGTACTCGAAAGCCGATGCAATGGCAAAACTCATTCCCGATGAACTGGGGATCGACCTGAAGAACTCTTACGAGAAAGAGCCGAAGATCAAAGCGCTGCTTGAGAGCGATCCCCAGGCAAAGCGTACCTGGGAGTATGCTTTGGCACTCGAAGGGCTGAACCGTAATGCCGGTACGCATGCAGCGGGGGTGGTCATAAGCAATGAACCTCTGTGGCAGAAAACACCGCTCTTCAAACCCTCCGGCCTTGATACGCTGGCGACACAGTACAGCGGAAAGTATGTCGAGGATGTGGATCTTATCAAGTTCGACTTCCTTGGGCTGAAGACGCTGACGGTCATTGAAGAGGCACTGCAGCTTGTTGAGAAACGGCATGGAAAACGCATCAATTTTGTGGAAGAGAATATTGAAGATCCCAAAGTCTACGAATATATCTCTTCGGGAGAGACACTCGGACTTTTCCAGATAGAATCGGCGGGTATGCAGGATCTGGCCAAGAAGCTCAAGCCAAATGGTTTTGAAGATGTCATTGCGATGCTGGCACTTTACCGTCCCGGACCGATGGAATCAGGGATGCTTGATGATTTTGTCGAGCGTAAACACGGGCGTGCGGAGATCACCTATGCTTTTCCTGAACTTGAACCGATACTGAAGCCGACCTACGGGGTCATTGTTTATCAAGAGCAGGTCATGCAGATCGTCCAGACGATCGGCGGTTTTTCCCTTGGCGGTGCAGACCTTGTGCGCAGGGCAATGGGTAAAAAGATCAAAGAGGAGATGGACAAGCTCAAAGATGAGTTCGCCGAAGGTGCATCAAAAAAAGGTTTCGACAGAACCAAAGCGGCTGACCTTTTCGACTTGATCGTAAAATTTGCCGGATACGGATTTAACAAATCCCACTCGGCAGCCTATGCGATGGTAACTTTCTATACTTCCTATTTGAAGTATTACTATCCTACAGAATTCATGGCGGCTATCCTGACGCTGGAAAAGAACAATACGGACAAAGTGGTCAAATATGTCGATGAGCTTAAGCATATGGGTATCAAACTCCTTCCGCCCGATATCAACCGTTCCGGTCTGGTCTTCGAAGCGACCAATATAGACGGTGATGAGGTTGTTATGTTCGGTATGGGAGCGGTCAAAGGGGCCGGAGATATCGCGATCAATACGATGCTTGAAGCCAGAAAAGAGGGCGGGTTCAAAGACCTTTCCGATTTTGTTTCGCGTATCGATTCGAGCAAAGTCAATAAAAAAGTGATCGAATCACTGATAAAAGCCGGGGCTCTGGACTGTTTTGGCTACAGCCGAAAAGCGATGCTCTCTCAGATCGAAGAGATCATCGATACAGCCAAAAAAGCAGGTGAAGCCAAAAAAATGGCGGTAGGGTCACTCTTCGGAGAAGGGGCAGAAATGACTTCGGTCACCCTTGAACTTTCACCTATGGAAGAGTTTGAACCTATGGAGATCCTCGAAATGGAGAAAGAGACACTGGGGTTCTATGTTTCCGGGCACCCGCTCGACAAATACAGGGAAACACTTGAGGGGATCAATTATACGCTCAGTTCCGAGATCGATGACCTTGCGGACGGATCGCAGGCACTTTTCATAGGAAAAATAGAGCATATAACGGAAAAGATCAGTAAAAAGGGAAACAAGTTCGGCATTGCCAATATCATGGACCTGCATGGAAACATTGAACTGATGCTGTTTGAAAATCGTCTCAAAGAACTGGAAGAAGATTTTGATACTACCAAACCGATCGCATTCAAAGTCAAGATCAGCAAAGATGGCGACTTTACCCGTATGAACATCCTCAAGATCGAATCACTAAAAGATGCAAAAAAAGAGAAGGTCAAGGTTAAAAAAGAAGAGAAGCATACACTCGAGCCGGAACAGCCGCCGTTGATCCTTGCGCTTAATCTAATGCCTGACAGCAAAACAGTGGAGGATCTGATGTGCCTTGTGGAACGCTACCCGGGAAAACGT
>JALSTF010000071.1 GCA_026983895.1 Sulfurovum sp. | reverse complement strand
CTTGATGCCGGCGACGGTCTCTACGATGGGCGTGACCTTTGTAACGGAAACCCCCAAAGGGACTTCACATCCTTTGCGAAAAATGGGCCGGTCCATCTGTTTTAAAATGGCGGCAGCTTTCTTTTTGAGCGCGTCTCTGGTGAAAAGGGTACTTTTATTGTCTGGGTCGCTGTCTCGTATGGCGAGGTCCTCTATGCCGAGTTCGGCCCAGGTTTCATAAAAAAGATTGTCCTCTACACCGTTTTTCAGGGGCACATCCTCTTTCTGACACCAGTAGATGGCACTCAGGAGCGCATTGATGGAGCCCGCCGAAGCGCCTGCCACGGCATCGAGCTGCGGCTTGACCAGGGGGCTGCTGTCCCGCAGTTTTGAGAGCATCTTGATGATGGCCCAGTTGTAACCGGATTCGTAGGCTCCGAGGCTCACCCCGCCGGAGATGACCATGGAGAAGTCTATCTGTTCACGTTTAGCGTGAAGATTCGAACTCAAAAGAGAGAAGAGGAGGACGATAGAAAATGATTTTTTAAACACGTTATCCCTTTTATGACCACTTCATTTTTTGTAACGTTACAAAAACAATGACGGCAATAGCAATACTTCAAATTATAGCATAGCTTATTTTCCATTGAAGTTCGGGCATATGGGCGAAATGCATTTTGTAAAAAGATGCATTTCACCTTGACGGTCAGTCTTTACTTGACCTCTACGGCTTTCGGGAATTTCCATGATCCATCGAGGATCTCTTTGTGGGGCTGGTAAAATCTTACGATGTACAACCAGCCTTTGGGAATGTAGAGGAAGTTGTCCGCTTTCGGGTCACCACCGAAGTGAAGCGTGGCGGTACCGTCCGCATTTTTCTTTGCCGTCAGAGAGTTGATGGAGTAGGAGTTGTACTTGTTGGGTACCATGAAACGGTCTTTGTTGTAGACGGTCACTGACCAGAAACCATCTACCGGTACATCTTTGGGTACGGTAAGCGTATAGGCGGTTTTACCGTCATTCTTCTCAACCTGTGTAGGGATGTAGAGTGCATCTTTTCTCTGCATACCTCCCCAGCCGACAGCCACACCCATCGCTGCATCGAGGTAGGAACGGTCACACTTCACGCCAAAGAAGTTCGCGGAACTTGTTGCAGCGGATCCGAGGATGTTGTATGCTTTACGCATAGTCAGCATAGATTTCTTATCCCACTCTTTGAGACCGGACATGTCACCCTTGTCTGACTGCGTGACTTTCACGCCGTCCTGCAGCTTGTGTGCTCTCTCCATATCTTTCGGATCGTTCGGGTCACAAAGTGTTCTGATGACAAAGACCATATAGCGCGTACCAACTTCCGACTCTTTGAAAGTGTAGGTACCCGGCGCATTCAAACCCCTGTAAATGTCATGGTCTTCGGAGATGGGCATCAGTGTCATGTATTTGCCTTTGGAGTCAGGCATGGTGATGGTAAGGTCAGACTTTGAAAGATCGAACACACCAAAAGAGTAGATGGTGTCCCTGTTCCCGCTCAGGGTCACCTGATGGTTCACATCGTAGGCTTTTCTGCCATGGGTGAACTGTCCAAAAGTGAATGGCTTGCTTGCATACCCTTTCATCTGCATATCGGTCTCTGCCCGTACAAAGTTGTAGGCATCTACTGTAGGTGCCTGGTGATCCCATGTGGGCGCATAATAGCTCTTGTCGCAGGCTTCTTTCGCCTGTCCTGCTGTTAGCATGACAGCTGTGATCGCTGCAATACTTAAAAGTTTTTTGGTCATGATCGTCCTTTTGTTTTAAAATATGCATCATTATAGTTAAATGAGCACTCTCTGTCTATCCTATAAGCGAAAGATGTAAAAAAATATTGTATTTTACGTTTCCAGGATAGACAAATGCTTTTATATTGACAGCTTTAATGTATAAATTTTATACAATTTTCTCTGTTTTCGCTTTTGGGATAGACAAGGGGAAATTTATCTGCTACACTTGAGGCATTAAATATCAAGGAACACTATGAGAACAACACTAAAAACACTGGCACTGGCAGCCGTACTCTTTCCAGGTATTGCTTCTGCAGAGATGAGCCAGGAAGAGATCGCCAAGGCTTCACAGAACCCATTAACCGCAATGTACTCTTTGCCTATACAGAACAACTCCTATTTCAATATAGGTGATGACAATAAAATGAAGAACATTGCAAACTTTCAGCCGGTACTGCCGTTTGACCTGAATGATGATTGGACAGTAGTCACACGTACGATCATACCTATCACTTCAGCACCGATGATATACAAATCTCCTTATGAGAGAACATTTGGACTGGGAGATACGACCTTTACGGCATTCTTTACACCCAAAGCTGCTACAGAGAGCGGATGGATCTGGGGAGTGGGACCTTCATTCTATCTGCCTACGGCGACAGATGCGGATCTTGGTACCAAAAAATGGGGTGCCGGTGCTTCTGCCGTTGCTTTGAAAATGGAAGGTAAATTCGTTTATGGAGCACTGGTCTCGAATGTCTGGTCTTTTGCCGGTCCAGGACAGGATGAAGGTATCAACAGGGTCAATGCCATGACGCTTCAGCCTTTCGTGAACTACAACATGGATGATGGTTGGTTCATCGCTTCCGTGCCTATCATCACAGCGAACTGGGAAGCCGACTCTGACCACACATGGACCGTTCCAATGGGACTGGGTGTCGGTAGAGCGATGAAACTGGGGAAGATCCCTATGACCGCACAGCTTCACGGTTACTATAATGTAGTGACTCCCGATGATTACGGTGAACAGTGGCAGATGAGAATTCAGGTGCAGCTTCTTTTCCCAAGATAAGAAGAGGGTAGTCATTTGAATAAAATAGTATTAAGTACCGCACTTGTCTCTTCATTGCTTTTTTCAGGGGGAGATGTAGCGCCCGCAGAGAGTCCTTCCGTACCTGAAAATACCTGGAATTACGAATTTCAGCTTTACGGACTGGCGATCTTTATACAGGGTGATGCTTCATTTGGACGTGATACACTCCTGCCTGGCGGCATAGATACTGTCTCCGGTGACATCGATGAGACACCAAGCAGTATTATTGATAAGTTGGAGATGGGTGCCATGGCTCATTTTGAAGCCCATCAGAACAGCGGTTGGGGTCTCTGGCTGGACTATGTGTTTATGAATCTTGGGGTAGGTGCTGCTCCGGATAAAGATTTTATCAAAAATGTGGATGTAGGGATCTATCAGGGTATTCTTGAAGCGTTTGCTACCTATAGAGTTCCTCTGGAAAAGGGGTATATGGATTATTTCGGCGGCGTACGATGGTGGCATAATGAATTTGACCTTGCCCTTTCCTCGTCTCTCCCCATTTTTAACGGAACAAAGCACAGAACGATCGACTGGTATGACCCTGTACTGGGTGCGAGATGGACCTACCCTATGAATGAAAACTGGAGTTTCAGAGTACGTGGTGATGTGGGCGGGTTTGGCATAGAGTCTGATTTTTCCGCGGTCATTGAGATAGGTGCGCTGTATGACATCAATGAAGATTGGCAGGTCGATCTGCGTTTCAAATCTCTCTGGGTTGACTATGAAGAAGGTGCAAAGGGTACAGCGGATTACTTCGCTTACGATACGGTAAACTTCGGTCCGATCATCGGGATCACCTATAAGTTTTAACGTTTTTTGGCTACAGTCTAAAATAACATTCATCATTTGAGGCTGCTTATGAAAAACCGGGTATTACGGCTCTTACTGTTTCTTTCTGCATTATCGGCATCTCTCGATGCAGATGAGAGCAGTGCCGTAAAGCAGCTTTCTCTGGAATTCTACCCCAAATGGTACAGTGTCAACGACATTACCTTTCAGGGGAATATCGGTGTCGATAAGATATTCCGGGAGTCCGACTGGATAACCTTCTATATGAAGCCCTCCACGACCTATGCGC
>JALSTF010000070.1 GCA_026983895.1 Sulfurovum sp. | reverse complement strand
ACACCGCAGCAAGAGGCCCCACGGCATTGGCAACATCGTTCGCGCCATGCGCAAAACTGAGCAAGATCGCAGAGAAGATCAGCGGGATCGTGAACAAAATATTGATATCTGCTCTGTTTTCGCCCAATCCCATCACTCTTTTTGCGATCCTTGGTTTGACCAGCACATAGGTTACAATACCCCCTATCAAGCCAAATGTCAATGCTGCACCGAACGTAGGTTTCTTTGTCTGAGGAAGGAAACTGAACACTTCAACGATCCCTCCCCAGATGTGCTTCATACCCTTAAGCGTCAGATAGGTCAAAAATGCTGCTGCCATGATCGCCACAAGTATCGGTACGATCTTTTTAGCGGCATTTCTCATATCTTTCTTGTAAAGAATTTTTGCCTTGATAATATAGAGAAAAATAGCAGCGATCACACCGCCAAGCACGGGAGAGATCACCCATGAAGCCACGATCTTACCCATGGTCCCCCAGGAGACAACAGCCAGTCCCCCCGCAGCAACACCGCCGCCTAGAACACCCCCGACGATTGAGTGTGTGGTAGAAACCGGTGCTTTCATCCAGGTGGCAAGGTTCAGCCACAGTGCGGCCGAAAGCAGTGCGGCCGACATTGCATAGACAAAGATCATCGGATCGTTCCCGAATGCCGCAGGGTCAACGATCCCTTTTTTGATGGTACCCACGACATCTCCGCCTGCGATCAACGCGCCCCCTGCTTCAAAAATGGATGCGATGATGATCGCTCCGGTCATCGTCACGGCAGAGGAGCCCACGGCAGGCCCCACATTGTTCGCCACATCGTTCGCCCCGATATTCATCGCCATATAGGCACCAAATACCGCGGCGATCACCAAAAATCCGGCATGCGTACCATGCCCCATGATACTGCCTGCATAAAAGGCTACCGCAGCAGCAAATCCGGCACCCAGAAAAAGTCTGACTGTATTATTCATTTCTCTTCCTCAATTTAAAATTTCGGGAGTATAGAGAAAAAGTATTACAATTTTGTTACCAAATGATTTTTTGTTTTCATGAATATGAACAGAGGTGCGGAGAAAGAAGTTCTCCGCAGTAGATATGAAAGAGGAAAGGGACTACCAGTTAATCTCTGCAGTCACCATGAAGGCATCTTTGTCTTCTGTATTATCTTTAGTATTTTTTTGATAATCCGCAATAAATTCAACATATTTGTTATATCTGTATGCAAGACCGGCAATAGTTGTTGTTTTTTCAATATCTGTATCCAAAGTATAGTCATCATATCGACCAATCACATTCCAGTCGTTGAGAGAATCGCTGATTGCAGAGAGTCTAAACTCACCGTTCACAGACCAGCCGTCGCCTTGTCTTGAAGCATCTGCCTTATCTGCTTTAATATATTGTGCTGCGAACAGGAATTCAGGCTGATTGTATACGGCATGAACACCATACCAGCTATAATCACCGTCAGCATTGCCTACTTTTGCTTCATCTTGTCCATATTGGCCAAAGAAAGAAACATCCGCATATGTATCAGATTTATGAACATGTTTTTTACCTGTACCGAAAATGTGCCCAGTCAGTCTCCATGCAGCTCGCAGACCTTCTCCATCTTCTACACCATGATAACCTGCACCGTTAAAAATACCAAGCTCTGAAGAGAAATATTCAGTTTTGGTTTTAAAATTGATACCATAATCTGAAGAGGTATGGAGATGTCCACCGTTATGCTGCTCACCAAATGTTTCGCTGATAGATCTATAGTACCAGCCATGATGCTCTTCAAAGTCAAGCCATGGTGTGTGTACCAAACCAAGCTCAACACCTGTAGAAGGGAGGATGCTGTCAAGATACAAGAATGCATATTTCACTCTTACATCAAGAGAACCACTGTCAAAATTTTTGTTTTGTTTCGCATCAAGAGTAACTCTCATATAGCTTTTGGGAGCATCCGCAAAATACGCTTTAACTTGAAGGTAGTTTCTTGATATACCAAACTTGTCTGTTGTGTCTGTGCCGTCATCAAGATGTTTATAATGCAGATAATGTGTACCTGAAAAATCCAGTCTGAATGCTTTGGATGTTACTGTGACCCCTGCAGGCCCCGCATGTGCTGCTGCTTCCGGTACGATATCCCCGCCTGCCATTGATACTGTTGCAATTGCTGCAACTGAAAGTACGATTTTTTTCATGTTTATCTTCCTTGTTTGTTTAAGATGGCGGAAGTATAAAGAAGAATGATTACAAAATGATTACACTAAGGTTACATAAATGTTATCATTTTTATAAGCCGTGATTAAAGAAGAGCGGCAGATCACTCTTCCGGATAAAGATTGTGCTTCGCCCCTTTTTCATCCAGGAAAGCTACGACATTCTTCTGCCCGAGCTTTTTGGCATAATCTTTGGCGCTCATGCCTCCCGCATCGGTCGCGTTGATATCCGCTCCGTTGTCAAGCAGCATCTGGATCAGATCCGTATCGTGAAAGCAGCTTGCAAGCAGCAGAGGAAGGATCCCGCTTTTCCTTTGTGTACTGTTAACGTCTATCCCCCTGTCAATAAAGAACTGAACAAGGTCCTTGCGTTTGAACTTAATGGCCATGTCGAGCGCCGAGACACCGTCACTGTCCACGGCAAGTACATCCACACCGTTTTCCAGCATCAATTCGATCATTTCAGGAGACGCATATTTTCTGATCGCGTAAAAAAGAGGGCTGATCTCGTCATACTCTTCAAGGTCATACTCCTCTCCTATCAGGATGGGTTTGTTCAGATCCGTCCCCTCTTTAATAAGACTTTTAAGCTTGGCTACCGAATCATTCTCTATCGCCTGGGTCACTTCATTCATTTTCTATCCTTTGTGTTACCGTTTGGTAATCATAATACTTTACTATGCTGCCGAAATGACAGGGAACAGTCCCCATTTCACATATTTTATAAAGAAAGGAGCCACAATGAAGATACGAAAAGTATTAAAACAGATCGTGAAGAAAGATGGAAAAGATTCATTCACTGCACGCAGAGTGAACACATTGAAATTCTCTAAAGAATTCCGCTATCTGGTAGATACAGACAAAGCCTGAACCTACATTCTCTCATTTGAACCAAAAGGGTTCAGCCCACCCATCATTCCCATTGCCTGAGACTTCTTATTGTCTTCTATCATCTTGTTCACATCATTCATTGCCGAGATCAGCAGTATTTGCAAGGATTCTTTATCCTCAAGCAGAGATTCATCTATATTCAGATCGATCACTTCACCCGCACCGTTCGCAGTCACTTCAATGAGCCCGCCGCCGGCTTTTGCTGTGAACTCTACATGCTTCGCCTGTTCCTGCATCTCTTTTGCTTTTTCCTGCATCTGAGACATCATCTCGGACATTTTGCCCATATCAAATCCCTCGAACATTATTCAAGTCCCTCAAATGCCTGTGCAATGCCGTTCTCATCATCAAGTATGACGATCTTCGGCCGATGGCTATCCGCTTCAACCTCACTCATCGTTGCGTAGGCGATAATGATGATCTTGTCGCCTTTATGCACCTTTCTTGCTGCTGCCCCGTTAAGGCAGATATCACCTTCTCCCCGTTCTCCCGAAATAATATAGGTGGAGAACCTTTCACCGTTATTGATATTGACAATATCGATCTTCTGCCCCACTCTCATCTTGGCAGCATCCAAAAGATCCTGGTCAATCGTGATGGAACCGACATAATTCAAGTTCGCATCGGTAACGGTCGCCCTATGTAGTTTAGAATAAAGCATGGTAATGTTCATAATAGTCCTACCTGATCTGTTAAATTGACGGCATTATACCGAAATCTTAACTATATTATACAGTAATTGTGAAGAGATTGTGTGACCGGAGGTGTATTTATTTCACCTCCGCAGAAGAGCGTTAACGAGCCATTTGTGATGGAGGTATCGGTTCGCCCCACATCTCATCCG
>JALSTF010000069.1 GCA_026983895.1 Sulfurovum sp. | reverse complement strand
CGCTTGATCGTATGCCCCGTCAGTGTAGTGGTCCCCCCATAAACCTGTTTGGCTGCGACAATGTTGTCACCTGCTTCAGCCACATTGGCGATCGCATAGAAGAGAGCTGCCATTCCGGAGGCCGTAGCAATAGCAGCTGCCCCGCCTTCCAATGCTGCAAAACGTTTTTCAAATACATCTGTCGTCGGGTTCATCAGCCGAGTATAGATATTCCCCAGTTCTTTGAGGGCAAAAAGATTGGCCGCATGTTCAGTATCCCTGAACTCATACGCTGTCGTCTGGTAGATCGGCACAGCCATGGTTCCCATTTCATCTTTGTCATATCCGGCATGGATCGCTATGGTCTGTTCGTGCATTGTTTTTCCTTATGAATTGTTATTTGTAGATTATAGCTTGTAGGTGCTTGTACTATGGTGCATGATGTGGTTTTAGTTCATCATCTATCTTTTTCTTCAGGGAGGCTCTTTAAGGGCACCCCTAAGTTCTAAACTTTTTAAAAACCTTGGAAAAATCCAAAGAAATGTCGCATGCCAAATCCTCAAAATCCAAGATTTCATGCGTAAAATCCCCTACTTTGATATATTTTCCCTCTTTGAGGCCATAGACTTTGGCTTTAAGGTCATCCGGATAGACCAGTATATAGTACTGCACCCCTTCTGCCTCGTAAATGTCATATTTTACGGTTTCATCTTTTTTTGCTGTAGCAGGGCTCAGTATTTCTACGATGATTTTAGGAGCTTTAGTCAGATATGCCTCTCCTTCATCCTCGCATGCCAGTACAATATCAGGTCTAAGGACAGTTTCTTCATTTACTTTCCAGTCGACCTCGTAGAGTACTTCACACTCAACACAATCATCTTGCATAGTTTGGTTGAGTGCCATGAAAATACCGCCGGAAAGCTGCTGATGTATCTTTACAGGTGCAGGAGCCATAGAAACAGGTATACCGTCTATCAGCTCCCACTCGCCTTCCCACTGACAGTAATCGGCATAGGTATAGTGGAGTATTTCTGCTACTGACATTTTGGACTCCTTTATATTTTAATGATTATACCTAAGTCATCTCAAGATGTCAAAATACAAAATGCAAATTAAATGTAAATATTGGTAATTTTTTTAACGAAGAATTGTAAGGCGCATTTGCCACGCACCTTTAAAATTTTACTTATTTCATCAAGCCTTCCGGCGAAAGTGTGATAGTATGCGTATCAAGCCCATTGGTGGGGTAGAATCTCCACCCTACAGGCTAACCATGATAATTAGGAGATTCCTTGGTGATCGTCACATCATGCACATGGGACTCTTTGAGCCCTGCCGCGGTGATCTCGACGAATTCCGCTTTCTCCCAGAACATCTTGATGCTCTCCGAACCGCAGTATCCCATGGATGAGCGCAGGCCGCCGATCATCTGGTGAACCACATCGGCGATCTTTCCGCGGTAGGGAACACGTCCTTCGATCCCTTCGGGGACCAGCTTGTCCGCTGCCGTTCCCTCCTGGAAATAACGGTCCGTACTCCCTTTGGTCATCGCACCAATGCTTCCCATACCTCGATACTCTTTGAACTGTCTTCCGTTATAGATGATCATTTCACCGGGTGCTTCATAAGTCCCTGCCAGCGCAGAACCGAGCATGACACAGCTTCCGCCTACCGCAAGCGCTTTGGCCACATCACCGGAGTATTTGATACCGCCATCCGCTATGACCGGTACCCCCGCCTTGTTGGCCACCTCTGCCACTTCATCGATCGCAGAGATCTGGGGCACACCGACACCGGCTACGATACGTGTGGTACAGATCGATCCCGGTCCTATCCCCACTTTGACGCCGTCTGCACCGGCTTCAATGAGATCCTGTGCTGCCGCACCTGTAGCGATATTCCCTGCGATCACATCGACATTCAGCTCTTTCTTGATAAGCTTAACCGTATCGATGATCCCCTGGGAATGTCCGTGTGCAGAATCCAGTACGATGACATCCACACCCGCTTCAACCAACGCTCTGGCACGGTCAAGCTGTCCCACACCTATGGCAGCAGCGACCCTCAGACGTCCATGCTCATCTTTGTTCGCATTGGGATGCTTCTCTTTTTTCTCAATATCCTTGATCGTGATGAGCCCGATAAGCTTGTCCTCATCGTCAACGATAGGAAGTTTTTCTATCTTGTGCTGCTGAAGCACTTTAGCCGCCTCTTCCAATGTCGTACCTTTCCTGGCAGTCACCAGCGGTGCAGGTGTCATGGTATCGGCTACTTTCAGGCTCATATCCGTGATGAAACGCATATCACGGTTGGTAATGATACCGATAAGCTTTTGATCCGCATCGACCACAGGAACACCGGAGATGTGGTACTCACCCATCAGTGCATCTGCTTCACCCACGCTTGCCTCCGGTGAGATGTAGATCGGGTCGATAATGATGCCGCTTTCGCTTTTCTTGACCTTTTTGACCTGCAAAGCCTGTGTAGCCACGTCCATGTTTTTATGGATTACACCGATACCGCCCAGTCTCGCCATGGCGATCGCCGCTTTGAATTCCGTAACGGTATCCATCGCCGCCGATACAATAGGAATATTAAGTGAAACATTGCGTGTCAACTGTGTCTTTACGCTCACCTCTTTGGGGAGGACGGTCGAGTGCTGCGGTACCAATAATACATCTTCAAATGTAAGTGCTCTTTTCTTAATGTTCATATCGTTATCCTTCGTAGTTATTTGGTATAGTTTACTGCTTTTTCCATACTTGCAGCACCGTTAAAAAGATTTTTTTCATCAAATGCTTTGGCGATCAGCTGAAGTCCAACAGGCATCCCCTCATCATTTTTGCTTACAGGGAGTGATATACCCGGAAGACCTGCAAGATTCACCCCGAGTGTATACATATCAGACTTGTACATTTCAAGCGGATCGTGGATCGATCCGATCTTCGGTGCGACCGAGGGGGCGACCGGAGAGAGAATGAGATCCGCCTCCTCGAAGATCTTGTTGTACTCGTCACGGATAAGGTGCCTTACCTTCTGGGCTTTGACATAGTAGGCATCATAGTATCCGGAAGAAAGTACGAAGTTTCCCAAAAGAATACGCCTTTTCACTTCTTCTCCAAAGCCTTCACTTCTGGTGTTGAAAAACAGTTCTTCCGTATTTTTCGCTTCGGCACGTCTTCCGTAGCGTACACCGTCATAGCGTGCAAGGTTGGTTGCTGCTTCCGCTGTAGCAAGAATGTAGTATGTAGCGATATCATACTTGGTATTGGACATTTCTTTGTGAACAATAGTATGTCCTGCCGCTTTGAGTTTTTCCACTGTCTGTGCAAAAGCTTTCCGGATATCCTCGTCCGCCTGTGCCACATATTCGTCGATGACCGCAATGGTCAGTTTGACATCGGGATCGAGATTGTTGGCGATATCCTCGATCTCGAAATCCGCAGAGGTAGAGTCTTTCTCGTCATGCCCCTTGATCGCATCATAGAGTATGGCAGCATCTTCCACATTCTGCGCGATAGGACCGATCTGATCAAGACTCGAAGCATAGGCACTCAATCCGAAACGACTGACCCTTCCATAGGTCGGCTTCATACCGACAACACCACAATAGGCGGCAGGCTGTCGGATGGAACCGCCTGTATCCGACCCAAGCGCTGCAATGGCGATCCCTCCGGCAACTGCTGCCGCCGATCCTCCCGACGATCCTCCCGGAACCCTGTCTGTACCATGCGGATTTTTTGTAGGGCCATAGAAAGAGCTTTCTGTCGTTGAGCCCATGGCAAATTCATCCATATTGGCCCGGCCCAAAGGCATCATCCCTTTTGACTTGAGATTTTTGATCGCTGTTGCCTCATACGGGGCTATGTACCCCTGGAGGATCTTTGATCCTGAAGTGACCGGCCAATCCTTCACCTGGATGTTGTCCTTGATAAGAATAGGAACACCCTCACCTGAA
>JALSTF010000068.1 GCA_026983895.1 Sulfurovum sp. | reverse complement strand
AGTGGTTCAGTGCTTTGAATATTAAAGATAAAGAGTCCAGAGATGTCCTTCTTGACGCACAGGGCAAATTTGAAAATATCCTCAAAAAGATCACGAAGAAGTAATTTTTTCTTTGTACAAACCTCGTCATTACTGACGAGGTATTTATTTCCTTTCTTTTTAAAAAAGATACCTATCTCTCTTGATCTCATCATTAAATAGCTTTAGTTCCCAAAGATTTTTTAGCATTCAATGGGTCACACTATTGAGTAAATTTTGTTGAGTATTGATTTGAAAAGACAGGAGTATGGTTTTCGTTCACTTTGGAAGCGGAAAGCTTCGCCTTCCGTTTTCAGAAAAATGTTAAGATGGCTAAATCGGAGAGATAAGCCTATTCTGTTTCCAGAACGGCACCGTTGCTTGCATTTGTGACCAGTGCTCTATACTGCCTAAGCCATCTGCTCTTGAGAGGTTTGACAAGAGGTGTAAAGTTTTCTCTTCTTTTTTTGATCTCTTCCTCACTCAAATTCGCCTGCAGAATGTAGCGGTCTACATCAAGATGTATTTCATCACCATCCTTGAGCAGTCCAATGAGACCGCCTTCTGCCGCTTCTGGGCTCACATGACCGATACTGGCACCTCTTGTTGCCCCTGAGAATCGCCCATCCGTAATGAGCGCCACCTTATCTCCAAGTCCCATTCCCATAATGAGGGAGGTAGGGCTCAGCATCTCCTGCATACCTGGACCGCCCCTGGGACCTTCATAGCGGATGACTACGACATTCCCTGCCTCTACCTTGCCGCTTAGGATCCCTTCTATGGCCTCATCCTGAGAATCGAAACATACAGCAGTTCCAGTAAAAGCTCTGTCTCCGGTGATCCCTGCTGTTTTGATGACCGCACCCTGTTCCGCAAGGTTGCCGTAAAGGATCGCCAGACCACCCACTTTGGAATAAGGGTTGTCAATGGTATGGATGATATCGGTATCGAGTATTTTTGCATCCTGTATACGTTCGTAAAGGGTGTCGCCCATGATCGTTGGATTATCGATAAGAATATCGTCACCGCGTTTCTTCATTTCATGCATCACGGCACTCACTCCGCCTGCCTTGTTAATATCTTCCATATGTACAGTAGTCAGTGATGGTGAGATCTTGGCAATATGAGATACTTTTTTGGAGATGGCATTGATATCCTTGAGGTTAAAGTCTACCTCTGCCTCATTGGCAATGGCAAGCATATGAAGAACCGTATTCGAAGAGCCACCCATAGCCATATCGACAGCAAAAGCGTTGCGTACGGCATGTTCATTCAAAATATTTCGCATACGCATTTTTTCACGTTCTGGGGCATCTGATTTCGCGATCTCGCAGATACGTCTGGCTGCCTTTTTGTAGAGTTCGGTCCTTTCCGGAGTCAATGCCACAATAGTGCCGTTACCTGGCAGGGCGATCCCCATGGCTTCCATGAGTGTATTCATCGAATTCGCAGTGAACATACCCGAGCAGCTTCCACCGCTTGGGCAGGCGTTACACTCCATTTCTGTAAGTGTTTCTTCATTGATCTCTCCCGCCTCAAACTCACCTACCCCCTCAAAAACCGTTGCAAGGTCAATGGGCGTACCATCATTCATATGTCCCGCAGCCATTGGCCCGCCTGAAACGAATACGGTAGGGACATCTACACGCAATGCTCCCATGATCATTCCCGGAACGATCTTGTCACAGTTGGGAATAGCAATCATGGCATCAAGCTTGTGTGCATTCATCACTGTTTCTATAGAATTGGCAATGATCTCCCGACTCGGCAGGGAGTAGAGCATACCGTCATGTCCCATAGCGATCCCGTCATCTACGCCAATGGTATTGAATTCAAATGGCACGCACCCGTTCGCACGGATCTCATCTTTTATGACCTCTGCGACCTTATTGAGAAAATAATGTCCGGGGATTAACTCTATGAATGAGTTCGCAACACCGATGAATGGCTTGTCAAAATCTTCATCTTTTAATCCTGTTGCACGCAGAAGGCTTCTGTGCGGCGCACGATTATAGCCTTTTTTTATTTCGTCACTTCTCATGGGAAAGCCTTTATAGTATAGTTTGTTAATGGTTGGATTATAGCACTTTCGTATTCAAAATAGGATAAGAAATCTCAGATAATGTTAAAAAGCAGCCATATTCTTAGAACTTCTCTTTACATTGAAAAGTTTTTTAGCTATAATCTCACTCCAATTTTAGGTGAAAACCTTTCATTGTAATGGATATGCGGGCGTAGCTCAGCGGTAGAGCATCACCTTGCCAAGGTGAGGGTCGACGGTTCGATCCCGTTCGCCCGCTCCATTAAAATTAAATAAATCTAGTAAATAAATGTGGTATATCGAAGCCCGGGTGGTGGAATGGTAGACACAGGGGACTTAAAATCCCCCGGTCATTGCGACCGTGCCGGTTCAAGTCCGGCTCCGGGTACCACCACCTGTTTATTTAAAAGCGGAACCATCGCCAAGTTGGTAAGGCCGTAGCCTGCAAAGCTGCTATTCGCCGGTTCGAGTCCGGCTGGTTCCTCCATTCTATGTAAGTTTTATCTTATTTAGATAGAATTCTATTCTACAAATTGTCGGGAGATGTCAGAGCGGTTGAATGTGCCGGTCTTGAAAACCGGTGAGGGTAATACCTCCGGGGGTTCGAATCCCCCTCTCCCGGCCATAAAATAGGCACTCTAAGCCGTACTGTCAGCCGATTTGTCAGTAAACAACTTTAAATCCCTATCTACCTTCAAATGTTCACCCTTAATATACTTAGCGTAATTTCGGATAATCATCTGTGTTGTATTGTGCCCGCTCATTTGTGCTATCTGCATTATAGAGAGATTACTATTTTTCAACATCGTCACAATAAATGTATGCCGTGTCACATAAGGCTTTCTATATGCAAGATTACACGCCTTTAAAAGTGCTCTCCACTCTCTGTATCGGTTTTCACCAAATCTACCCAAATTAGCCCCAGTATCTTTACTAAAGAGCCATAATGACTTAGTAGGCTTCTTGAGATATGGCACCAAATCATCTAACAGGGGTACTTGCCTAATACTCTCTTGTGTCTTAGGTGTGCCTATCTTGCCGTCTGTTATAGATCTTTTGATATTGATTACTTTGTTTTTATAGTCAATATCTCCGTGCATAATACCCAGGATCTCTCCTGTTCGTAATCCCGTATAGAAACCAACTGCTAAGTAAAGCTTTAAAAACTCACTCTTTGCACTATTGAGTAGAAGCTTAACCTCTTCTTCTGTAAACGGTTCAACTTCTGCAGGTATATGAGTCGGTAGCTTGATATCGTGTGCTACATTACGGGTAATATGCTCTTTGTCAATAGCAATGTAAAGCACACCTCTAAGGCTTGACATATAGTTTTTAACCGTCTTGGGAGACCTGGTAAAGAGCATATCGTTCACCCAATCTTTAATATCGGATCTTCTGATCTGATCTACTGGCATATCTCCAAAAAAAGAATTGATAGATGCGACATGCATCTGTATTCTTTTGTATGTTTTTTTGCCTGTTTTTTCCCTAAGAAATAACTCACTATAATATGAAAACTTCTTAGGCTTTTCTTGGGATAACTCACCTCTAAGTATCTTCCCTTGAAGAGCAGGAATCACCTCTTTTTTTACCAATGCTCTGTTTTTTGGAGTGTCCTCCAGTCGTGTACTCTTTTGTACGATTTTGCCATAGGCTTCATACTCCAGATACAGTTTTCCGTTGGATCTCCTGAACATTTTTACCATTATTTACCATCCTCTCCAGTAGACAATGGGCACATTATGATACCAAATCCAAAATGTTTTTTGCTTGATCCGATAGAGAGTTTCCCTCTACCCACTCAATCATTTTGTCTACTTTCCAATCTATTCTCTTCTCTTTGGGGAAGAAATGAACGCCTTTAAAAAAGAGTACATCTCTATTTTTCAGGAGATAATCTCCGCTGTATCCTATGAGTTTTGCCATATCGTTGGTTTTTAAAT
>JALSTF010000067.1 GCA_026983895.1 Sulfurovum sp. | reverse complement strand
CAGTGTTAGAATGAAAACAATGAACCAAAGAAATTTTTATACATTTTTGCAAAAACATATTTTGCTGATGATCGGTCTCTCCCTCTTGCCGGGGCTGGCCTATATCGGCCTGGCATGGCTGAACGGCATTGCCCTGCCGGCATTGATCTGGTATATGATGGTATTGCTGGTATCGGCCTGGGGATACAGACTTTACAGAGAATATAAGCCGGAACAGATGCTGTCTGACGAGATGCAGTCCTGGTACATGAAGATGATGTTCTTCTTCTATCTTATTTTCGGATTGTGGTCGGTGATCTTTGTCCTTTATGCTACGGAGACGGAAAGCAATCTGCACTATATTGCCATCTTTACCCAGCTTGGAGCTGCGGTTGTCGCGTCCACTCTGCTAATTTCGGACAAACGGCTCTTTTTCCCTATCCTGATCCTTCTCATGCTGCCCCTGGTGATCTATTTTGCGCTTATAGGCGAATGGTACGGGTATGTCCTTTCGGTCTTCTCCATCATCCTGTGGGGTGTACTGCTCTACGGCTCCGACAAAAGTTACCAGATGTTGCAGAAAAATTATTATCAGGCACAGCATGATGCGCTGACAGGTCTTTTTAACCGCCGCTATTTCGTTGATTATATGGACCAGCTGATCAAACGGATACAATACTCCAGAAAATTCGCCTATATTCTGCTGATTGACCTGGACCATTTCAAAACGATCAACGATACACTGGGACATGAAGTAGGAGACAAAGTCCTTGTGGAAGTAGCGAGGCGCATCGAAGCATATTGCGGGAAAGATCATACGATCTCGCGCCTGGGAGGTGATGAGTTCACCATCATCAGCGAAGAATTCGAATATATGGAGCACTGCAGGGAATTTTCCCATACCTTTGCCAAGAACCTGCTGCGGATACTGAAAGAGCCCTATCTGATAGACCGTCATCATCTTTACCTGAGTGCAAGTATCGGTGTGAACGGTATCGGGCGGAAATCGACGGAAGCACGGCATTTCATCAAAGAGGCGGATATCGCGATGTATGAAGCCAAAGCACAGGGACGGGACGGGATCATCATCTTTAACGAAGCATTGGCAAAAAGGGTCGAATACCATCTTGAACTGGAGAGAAAGCTCTATTTCGCACTCGAACACAATGAAATAGACCTCCGCTACCAGCCGCAGATGAACGGGGAGAGGGAATTGATCGGCTGTGAAGTACTGGTACGTTGGAAAAATGACAAGTTCGGTTTTGTTCCGCCTTCGGAATTCATAGGGATAGCGGAGAAGACAGGACTCATCATCGAGTTGGGAAATTACATTATGGAAGAAGCGTTTAAAACACTGATGACATGGGAAGAGAAGGGGATCATACTCGAACAGTTCTCCATCAATCTCAGTGTACGTCAGTTCTTTCATGCCGATTTCCTGAAACAGGTAGAAAAGTTGACCGGCAAGTATCTCAATGCTGTGACGAGACCAAAGGTTATTTTTGAAGTCACTGAAACGATCATGATCGAAGATATGTACAAGATCATCGCCACCATGAACAAACTTAGACGTATGGGATTTTCTTTCTCTATGGATGATTTCGGTACGGGGTACTCCTCTCTGGGTTCTTTACGGCAGATGCCTATCGATGAATTGAAAATCGACCGTACCTTCGTAAGCCATATAGACAAATACGAATCGGATAAACTGATGATCACAACTATTCTGGCTATGGCAAAGATATTTAACCTTAAAACCGTCGCGGAAGGTGTAGAGAGTGAACTGCAGTTCGAATTCCTCAGGGACAACGGATGCAACATCTTCCAGGGCTTCTATTTTTCCAAAGCGCTGGAACATAAAGCCTTTGAAGTTTTTTACCTGAATAATAAAGAGAACCGCCATATAGAAATGGACAGCGAAGAGGTATGATCCCGTATCATACAACCTATTCAGAAGGAGAGAAAATGCAAATAGAAGCCAACTGTGTCGATCTGTACAACCGTAAGATATTTCCCGCCCAAGTGACGGTAAAGGAAGGCAAAATAACTGCTGTAGAAAAGATCGATGCAGTACTGGAGCATTATATCCTGCCCGGTTTCATCGATGCGCATATACACATTGAAAGTTCTATGCTGCCGCCGAGTGAATTTGCACGGCTGGCTGTCTGTCACGGTACAGTAGCTACGGTGTCCGATCCGCATGAGATCGCCAATGTACTTGGACTTGAAGGTGTGCAGTATATGCTCAAAAACAGTGAAGAGAGTCCCTTTAAGTTCTATTTCGGTGCGTCTCCCTGTGTACCTGCGACCACATTTGAGACCAATGGTGCCACCCTTGGGCCCAAAGAGATAGAAACCCTGCTGAACATGCCTCAGATAAAGTATCTCTCCGAAGTGATGAATTTTCCCGGTGTCATCAACGGTGATCCGGACATGCTCGCCAAGATCGCCATTGCCAAAGCACTTGGAAAGCCCATAGACGGCCATGCTCCGGGGCTTCGAGGGGAAGATCTGGACAAATATATCGCAGCAGGGATCATGACGGATCATGAAGCCTTTACGTATGAAGAGGGGCTTGAGAAAGTTCAAAAGGGGATGAAAATACTCATACGCGAAGGTTCTGCCGCAAAGAATTTTGAAGCACTGGCCCCGCTGATAGGCGACTATCCTGACAGGCTGATGTTTTGCTCAGATGACAGACATCCGAATGATCTTGCCAAAGAACATATCAATGCCCATGTAAAACGTGCCATTGCAAAAGGGTATGACCTTTTTGATGTACTCAAGATCGCCTGTATGAATCCTGTGGTACATTACGGTTTGGAAGTAGGGACACTGAAGGTGGGTGACCCGGCAGATTTTATTGTTGTAGAGGATTTGAAGGAATTCAAAGTACTCAGGACGGTCATTTCCGGCAAAACGGTCTCTGTAGCGCAGGAGGCAACCATGGAACCTGTCAGGGTGGAGACACCGAACCGCTTTGCCGCTGCCATAAAACAGCCGGAAGATTTTTCTGTACCGGTCTGCGGACGTACGGAAGTGATCCATGCGATTGACCATTCTCTTATGACCGAGGAAGAGATCGTCGATCTCTCTGCGGGCAAAAAAGAAGATGTCTTGAAGATCACGGTAGTCAATCGCTATGAAGATGCACCGCCGGCTGTGGCCTATGTGCATGGTTTCGGATTGAAGAACGGAGCCATTGCTTCAAGTGTAGCGCATGACTCGCACAATATCATTGCGGTAGGATGCAGTGATGAACTCATAGCCAAAGCGGTCAATGCGATCGTCAAAAGAAAAGGCGGTATCTGCGCAGTGACAGAGGATACCCTTCATCTGCTCAGGCTTCCTGTCGCCGGATTGATGAGTGATGAAGACGGACTTGAAGTTGCCGAGCGTTATGAGATGATAGACCGATTTGCCAGAGAAACACTTGCTTCACCGCTCGAAGCACCATTCATGACGCTTTCTTTCATGGCACTCCTGGTCATCCCCGAACTTAAACTCAGCGATAAAGGGCTGTTTGACGGTACTGCATTTCATTTTATCGATACTTGCAGGAGTGGAAAGTGAGCTTTTTCAAACTCAAAGAGCATAACACTGATGTCAAAACCGAAGTGATCGCCGGGACAAGTACTTTTTTGGCGATGCTCTATATCATCCCGGTCAATGCTGCCCTTATGAGTGAAGCGGGGATGCCCTTCGATGCGCTGGTGACGGCCACGGCGGTCATGACCATCATCGCCACGCTCATCAATGCTTTTTGGTCCAATACACCCGTAGCGATGAGTGTGGGCATGGGTCTCAACGCTTTTTTCACCTTTGGTCTTGTAAAGGGGATGGGATTGAGCTGGCAGACGGCACTGGGTGTGGAAGTGGTCTCAAGCATACTGTATGTGCTGGTGACACTGACACCGCTGCGGCGCTGGCTCATCGAGACGATGCCTTTGGATTTCAAGCGGGCGGTCAGTGCAGGTATCGGTGCGTTCATCGCTTTCATCGGATTGGAACAGCTGCATATTATCGTGAAAAGCGACGCGAC